>CAZSUR010000052.1:0-1844 GCA_964610075.1 uncultured Lachnospiraceae bacterium | reverse complement strand
TCCAAGCTCCTGTTCTATTTCACAGCCGAGGGACGTATAGACTTCCGCGATCTCGTAAAGGATCTTGCGTCTATATTCCGCACAAGAATAGAGCTGCGTCAGATAGGCATCCGCGACGAGGCGAAGCTCATGGGCGGACTCGGAGTGTGCGGCAGACCCTTCTGCTGCTCAAGCTTCCTTGACGATTTCGTTCAGGTGTCGATTAAGATGGCAAAGGAGCAGAATCTTTCGCTCAACTCCTCGAAGATATCAGGAGCCTGTGGAAGGCTCATGTGCTGCCTGCGCTATGAGCATGACACGTATGCGGAGGAGATCGCAAAAACGCCTAAGGTCGATGCGCTTGTGGCTACTCCCGACGGCGACGGAACGGTAATAGAAACAACTCCGCTTGCCGGAATGATAAAGGTGCGCCTTGACGACGCGCCCGAGCAGCCGCCGAGAATATATCACCGCGACGACGTTACGTTGATAAAGAGCAAGCGCACACGCGAGGAGATCCAGGCGGCGGTAGAAAAATCAAAAGAGGCAAAGGTAAAGCCGGAGACGCTTGATGCTCCAAAGGAGAACGGCAAGCGCCAGCGCTCGCGCACAAAGCCGAGACCTGCGCAGAAGCCTGCACCGAAGGCGGCAGATGCAAAGACGGATACAAGCTCGGACAAAAATACGGCAACCGAATCGAAGCCGAAGGAAAAGAAAAACGATAAAAACCACAAGCGTTACAGAGGAAAACGCGATCGTAACAATAAAAACAAGCAAAATAACGCAAATCGCGATAAAAAATAAAACACAAATAATAAAAAATTTGTATTAACAATTGATTTATTGCTTTTCTTGTGTTATAATTGGTTGAATTCATTTAATTGGAGGTGTTTCACAATGGCATATGCAATTAGTGATGAGTGCATCGCTTGCGGTGCTTGCGTTGACGAATGTCCCGTAAACTGCATTTCCGAAGGTGACGGAAAATATGTAATCAATGCTGAGGAGTGCATCGAGTGCGGTTCTTGCGCAGATACTTGCCCCGTAGGTGCTCCCACTCAGGAGTAATCATACTCACCGACACAAAAGACAGCCGACGTGATATCGCTGCGTGCGATTCCGTGTGCTGTCTTTTTTGCATTTGGAGAAAATTCATCCTCCCTGCCAAATTGTTCTAAATACCATCCCTGCATATTAAAGCGAAACTCAACCGATAATCGCTTTATGGGGAGGCGATGGAAATGAAATTCAGTAAGGTCGAAATATGCGGTGTAAACACGTCAAGCTTAAAGGTCATGTCGCAGGAGGAGAAGAAACGCCTGCTTTCAGCCTCAAAGCAGGGGGATATGCAGGCGAGGAAGCAGCTCATCGACGGAAACCTCCGGCTTGTTTTAAGCATAGTACAGCGCTTTGCGTCAAGGGATGAAAATCCGGACGATCTCTTTCAGGTGGGCTGTGTCGGTCTTATCAAGGCGATAGATAACTTCAACACCGAGCTTGACGTCAAATTTTCCACCTATGCCGTGCCGATGAATATACCGTGTGGAAACACAGCTCTCACACGCGATAGTAGACCTCCACCTTGTCGTAGGTTATCACTATCTTATCAACGAAGCTGCGTATCACCGTCTGACGCTCGCGCGGAGTCATATATTCCCATGCGTCGGCTATACCCGAAAGCTCCTCACGGAGCTTTTTTCTTTCCGCCCTTTTTTCCCCATCCGCAATAATTTTGCCAAGCTCTGATCTCAGCCGTGCTATCTCCGAGCGTCTTTCCTCTATCGTCTCCTTTAAGATATCGTCTCCGCTCTGTGCGAAAAGCTCGTACAGAGCCTTTAACTTCTTCTTTTCCGACTCTATCCGTC
>CAZSUR010000051.1:0-8308 GCA_964610075.1 uncultured Lachnospiraceae bacterium | reverse complement strand
ACTCGGACATCCCGCAAATACTTTTCTACGGTATTCTCGCTCTTTTCCTCGTTTTTGAGATAACCGGCAAACGCCGCTATTTGTTTTTCTGTTATAATTCGTCCTTCCATTTTATTTACCTCCGAATAATATTTTACCCGAAAAGTATGAAAACAAAAATTGTCATCATAATTGTAGGTAAACATTACTCCGTAGTCGAATGTACCGATTTTGAGCATAATAACAGCCCCGTTAGGATTGCAGTAATTTCTGCTTCCCACGGCGTATTTTTTTGTTTTTGATTAGATGGATGGAGGAAATCGAACGGGGCGGCTCTGACCGAGCCCGCAGGCAGTACTTACACCCAAATATCGTTTAAGTGTGATGCCGAACCCAATACCACGATGGCGCGGCTCGGATATGCGTTCAAGCGTTCCGACGTAGGCGGCTACCGTTATAGCTTGGCTCTCGTAGAAAAATGAAAAAGCAGAGTATTTTTTGATAATACTCTGCTTTTTTGCTATTTTGCTCATTTTCGTTATATGTGCACAATCGTATCTGTCAAAACAGCCGTTTGCGCGCTTGTATTTGCGTGTGAACGGCTGTTTTTTGTTAGGCTTTCACAAAATGCCGGGCTGAACTGCCATGCCTTACGCCTCGGGGTAGTGGATTTTCAATCGTTATTTAGTAATAGAGGCGCAAGCTCCGTCGTATTCCCTTTAAGCGATGGCAAATCAATAAGATGGAATCGCTCATCTGTATTCAAGGGCGCAATTTATGCTTTCGGGATGGCTTTGCGTCATTATTCTGCGGTGCTTCCCTCTATGCCGAGCAGGATATCCACAGCCTGCTGTAAATCTTTTTTCGCGCGGTATGCCTTGATAACCTTCTTCTCGTGCGCGTCAAGCTCGTCATCGGTCAGATGAACGTCAAGCAGATCGCTCGGAGATACGTTTAACGCACGGCAGATATTACCGATGATATCGGCATCGGGACGGTTGATCCCCTGCTCCCAATTCGACACGCGGTTTTTCGTAACATGGATCTCGTTTGCGAGCTGCTCCTGCGTTAAGCCTTTATCCTTACGGTATTGACGGATTCTGCCGCCGATTTCATATTTCAAGAAAATCACCTCGTTTAGTATTATTATACACGAAAATAAAGAAAAGGCAAGGAATAAATCAAGAAATTCTGTACTTTTCTATTGACTTGTCGGTAATTCTGTGATAACATGATTAAAAGTACAGAAATTCTGTATTTCGGGAGGCGAGCATATGGAGGTATATAAAAAAGTTCGAGCGTATATCGAAGAAAACGGTTACAAGCAGCTCGTTGTGGCGCAAAGAGCCGGTATATCAAAGGTCACCTTTAACGCTATGATGAACGGCAAACGGACGATGTATGCAGACGATCTGCGCGCGATCTGCTTGGCGCTGAACGTGAGCCCCGAGGTGTTTATTGAGGTTCCGAAAAACTGTTAACTTTACTGCGAGGTGATCTCCTTGAATAATATTGATAAAGTTGCAAATGCTGTTTTACTTATGGATAAGCAGTTGCGTGAAGAGCTGCTGATTAAGGACGGGACGGTACAAGCAAAAAAGCTCTGGGAAAATACATATATCAAGAAACAGATCGATAAACGCGGGAGCGGCGGTACATTTACGATTCAAGACCATATTTGTGCTATGGTCTATTCAATGCTGACCTCGGGGGCTTCTTGGAACAGAGTTGAGCCGAGCCTTGATATTGAAACGGGTCGCATAAAAATAATTGACGAAATATTTTGTCAGTATGATGCCGATACTCTGTTGAATACCGCACCTATGATATTGGTGGATAAAGTCAAAGAACAAAAGCTCGGTACTCCGTATATTAAGAATCAAATGATCGCTTTTGTCGGTACGAATATAGGCAAAATGCAATTGCTTGAGAAAGACTACGGCAGTATTGATGTTTTTTATCAAGAATTTATTGATACTGACCCCACTTTGAAGGCGTTGGTTAAAGAATTGTCTGACAAGGGTAAACCTCATAAGTACGTTCAAATGGGCGCAGCCTTGACATCGGAATACTTAAAAAATGTCGGGTATGATATAGCAAAACCCGACAGGCATATATGCAGGATCTTAGGCAGTAAGGTGCTCGGATGTTCCGATAGAGAAATCGCGCATACAGACGAAGCCTTTGACATTGTGGCAGAGATAGCGGAGGCAGCGGGAAAACGGATCGCAGAGGTGGACTATATTCTGTGGTCTTACTGTGCCAACGGCTACGGAAGCATTTGTACGAAAAGAAAACTCAAATGCGACAGGTGTGTCGCTGAAAATATTTGCAAAAAAGAGGAGAGGTAAAAATGAGTGACATTACAAAGGAGATCTTTCAAGCTTACGAGGGAACGCAAAAGGTTTTTACTTTAAACGGAAAACAGCTTACCGTTCCTGCAAACTTAGATACCTTTAATTATTACAAAGGGAAATTTTATCATCTTGCAAAATACTGTACCGACAATGCAGTCGAGCAGTATAAATCATCGGTTACGAATTTAGAGCGTTTTGTTAATTGTTTTCCCGACATATACAATGAAAACTTAAATACGGTAATTTCAAAAGCAATGGATATTTTGATTGCCGAAGAAATTTATAATTATTCAGCGGAAATGTTTGAAAAACGTCATAAACGGTCTTTTTGCAGCGGCATAGCCTATTATAAGCAAATCGGTGAGGGAATAAAAGAAACTGCTGCAAACAATTCGCAAACGGCAGGTGTTGTAGCCAATTTAGCAACTTCACTGTTTTCAACAGGAAGCAGCGGCTTGGATAATCTTTTTTGTGATGTTATCGGAAATTCGTCAAATACAATGACCGAAGAACAACAGGCAGCGCTTTTCAACTGCATGGCTCCGCAGGATATATTCAATTGCGTATTATGTGATTATTGTGACGTCGTTACGACAATGTGCGATATATTAAATGAAAACGGAAAAGACATTTGGCTTTATGAGGAAAATACCGACGGTATGGATAACGTGATCAAAAGCATTGCCAATCCGAATTTCCCGCAAGACAAAGTTGCGGAGGTCCTTTTTGATTGCTTGCTGAAAAAACCGTACGATCCGTCTATTTATAAAACTCTTGAAGATAAATTCGGAAGAACAGATGAAATTAATGCCATATTTGATTATTTCAATTATGATGTTTACAATAACAATTTTTATTCCGAAGAAGATTTTCCCAAACAGACGATTGCGGAAGATACAAATGCAGAAGCACAAAACAAGGAAAATGAAAATCAAAACAATTCCGGAAACACAGTAAATGATAATACACAAAATCCCGAAAACAAAAAGAAAGGATTTTTCTCTTCGCTTAAAGATGAAGTGAAAAAGATGGACGTTGATAAATTGAAAAATGACGCAAAAGAGGGATTGAAAATCGGAGCGGGCGTATTAGCTGCAGGAGCTTTGCTCGGCCTTGGTGGATTGTCGAAATCAAATAATAACAGTAACAATAACGGTAATAACGCAAACGGTATAACACGACGTAATTATTTTATGACACCAAAATGCCAACAAACGGGATTGCATGGTAAAAAAAGTTGTGCCGGATGTACCTTGTTGCCATACTGCACGCACGGCGGAAGTTATTAAAACAACCATCTCCTTCCTTTTATAAAATCCATTAACACAAAAGCAACCGTAGTCATATGTGATTACGGTTGCTTTTATAAAGAGGCGCGGCTTTTTCTTAAAGTCCCCCAATGCTCTCGCTGCGTTTTCAAAATAATTTTTTATTTGATATTGTAATTGTGCGAAATTTGTTATATAATTACCTTGTGTTGCTTTTAATATGAAAAGATAATAAATAAATCGGAGGTCTTTTAATGAACGTATTGGTCGTTAATGCGGGCAGCTCGTCGCTCAAGTATCAGCTGTTCGATACTAAAACTGACACGGTTATCGCAAAGGGTATATGCGAAAGAATAGGTATCGGAGGCAGAATAGATCACAAGCGCCCCGGAAAGCCTAACTATACCAAGGATATAACTATGGAGAATCACTCGGTAGCAACAAAGGTACTTGTTGATACACTTACCGACAGCGAGGTCGGAGTTATATCGGATATGAGCCAGATATAGGCTGTCGGACATCGTATCGTCCACGGTGGTCCCTACTTCTTTGAAAGCGTATTGGTAAACGACGAGGTTTTGTCCAAGCTTGAGCTTTGCGTAGACCTCGCTCCGCTCCACACCTCCGCTCACCTTATGGGTATACGCGGATGCATGGAGGTAATGCCGAATACGCCTCAGGTATTGGTATTCGACACCGCCTTCCATCAGACGATGCCGGAGGAAGCATACTTCTATCCGATCCCCTACGAGATGTACGAAAAGTACAAGATCCGTCGTTACGGCTTCCACGGAACGTCGCATAAGTACGTATCCGGCGAGATGATAAAGCTTCTCGGCAACAAGAAGGATTCGAAGATAATAACCTGCCATCTCGGAAACGGCTCGTCCATTTCCGCTGTAAGAGACGGCAAGGTCATCGACACGAGCATGGGCTTCACTCCCCTTGACGGAGTTGAGATGGGTACGCGCTGCGGATCTATCGACCCGGCTATCGTTACCTTCATAATGGAGAAAGAGGGCTTCACTCCGAGTGAGATGAGCGACTTCATGAACAAGAAGTGCGGCTTCCTCGGCGTATCCGGATTCTCCTCCGACAGCCGCGACATCGAGGAGGCTATCGTTGAAGGAAACAAGAAGGCAGAGCTTACGGCAAACATACTTGCTTACCAGATAAAGAAGTATATCGGCTCGTACACCGCTGCCATGAACGGACTTGACGCGATAGTATTCACGGCAGGTCTCGGCGAGAACAATCCTCAGCTCCGCGAGCGCGTTTGCACGAACATGGAGTATTACGGAATCGAGATCGACCGCGAGGTCAATGCAAAGGCACTTCGTCAGCCGAACATCGTAAAGCTGTCCACAGACAACTCGAAGGTTCAGGTATACCTCATCCCGACAAACGAGGAGTACATGATCGCAAGCGATACCGAGAGGATCGTTTCCGCTCTTTAATTTCAAAGCACAAAAATACCGGCGTACCGAATTCGGTGCGCCGGATGTTTTTTATTGTATTGTTGCGGTGGCGTTTATCTGCCGCCGTTGAGTGTCGCGCCGTGCGTGGGCAAAGATCGCAGGCTTTGCCGCGAGCTTGCGCGCTATCCCCGTAGGCTTTGGCGTATGAAGCTTTGCGTGCTTGCATCGCACTCTCGGTGGCGGTGAAGCGTTGCGGCGTGTGCTTGAAGCAGCTTATACGCTAACGCTTGCCGCTCGCTTACAGAGTCTTTTCCATGTGTATATGCTCGCAGTACTGATTGAGATAGACCTCGCCGGATGCGATGTAGCCGCATTTCTCGTAAAATCCGCGAGCGCGGCATTGAGCCGATACCTCCATCACCGTACCTCCGAGGCCGCGTGCTCTCTCCTCGCAAAGCGAGAGAAGCATCTCGCCAAGCCCCCTCTTGCGATATTCCGGGAGCACGGCGACGCGTCCGACCAAAAAGTGCTTGTCGCCGAGAGGCAGGAGGCGCGCGGTAGCCGCAGGCTTCTCGCCGTTGGATATAAGAAGATGGTGCGCTGTCAGCTCGTTTTCGTCAAATTCGTCGGTGAACTTCTGCTCCTCGACGAACACCTTCGTCCGTATATATTTGCATCCGTCTGTCGGATGATCGAAAAAATCATGTGTAAACATAAGCGTTGTCTCCTGTTCTTGATAGTGTTTGAGCGGCGCGCGTCTCCATGCGCGACGAAAGTCCGCCGGCTCGATTTGCCGTGAAGCTATGCCGCAAAATAATGCCGTGCCTGCATGGTGCACGCTTCGTCGAGGCTTTTTGCGAGAGCATCGGCGGCGGTAACGGCGCAGGGATTGTGTATACAATACCTCTGCACATATTATACCACACCGCGCGCGGTCAGGCAATGGCGGAGGCTCAAATATTGACAATATTTGAGCTATGAATTAAAATATAATATACAAGGAAGCAAAACGGAGCGGCGGTGTCGTATGAAAAAAGTTATCGGAATAATATGTGAATACAACCCGTTTCATATGGGACATAAGGAGCAGATAGACTATATCCGTCGCAATTTCGGCGAGGATTCGGTGATAGTCGCCATTATGAGCGGAAGCTTCGTTCAGCGTGGCGAGCCGGCGGTGCTGCCCAAATATGCGCGCGCCGAGCTTGCGGTAAAGCTGGGAGTCGATCTTGTGCTCGAGCTCCCATATCCGTACAGCTGCGCCTCGGCCGAGTATTTTGCGGATGCGGCGGTGGCGATAGTCGAGCTGCTCGGCGGAATAGACACGCTCTGCTTCGGAAGCGAGAGCGGGGATATAGACGCGCTTGCTACGGCGGCGGATAATATGCTGTCGCGTGATTTTACCGAGCTTATGCGCGAGAAGCGCGCGACGGCGGAGAACGCCGATATGTCGCACGTGCGACTGCTCGAGGA
Organism: uncultured Lachnospiraceae bacterium; assembly: GCA_964610075.1. Lineage (GTDB taxonomy): Bacteria > Bacillota > Clostridia > Oscillospirales > CAG-272 > CAZSUR01. Next base: position 1,813 of record CAZSUR010000051.1, on the reverse strand, counting down.
TACCTACCGCACCCTTTTCGGGGAGGGCTTCCCCACCTCGGCAAACGATATTTTGGGCGTTGAATATATAAAGGCACAGCGCCGACACGGAAGTGCCGTTGCCCCCGTTACCTATCGCCGCGTGTCGCCGTATTCCGCGACCTCTGCGCGCATGGCGTGGCGTCGGGGAGATATGAGCGAGCTTTCGGCACTTGTGCCGAGCGAAGCTCTTGTAAGCTATAAGGCGTACGGTGCTCCGGCGGATATCGGGCGTGCGGAAAGCTTGATCCTTTTCAAGCTTCGCGATATCGCCACCTTTGACCGGATCGTCGGCTGCTCGGGCGGCATCGAGCGGCGCATATATAATGCTGCAATGCAGGCGAGCTCGCTCGACGAGCTGTTTTCGCTCTGCTCGGACAAGTCTTATACCTCGGCAAAGCTGCGCCGCACTATCGTATACTGCGTTACCGGAACGACCGCGGCTGAGCTCGAGCGTGAGCCAGCATACACGTCGCTGCTTGCCGCAAGCAAGCGTGGGCTCGGATATCTTTCTGAGACAAAAAAGCAGGCGGAGCTTGATATCTTGACCAAGCCTGCTGACTATCGCTCGATGAGTGCGGCGGCACAGGCGCAGTTCGAATGCTCGCTTCGTGCCGAGATGCTGTACGCTCTCTGCCGCCGTGACGACCGAAGCGCATCGGGGATATTTAAGAAAACTCCGTTTATCGAAAAATGACGATAAGCTTGAAAAATAATCTTCGAAAATTACAAAAAAGTTATTGACAATCGCGCGGGTATGTGGTATTATATTTAAGTAAATTTAAGCGGGTGTTGTTCAATGGTAGAATTCCAGCCTTCCAAGCTGGCTGCGTGGGTTCGATTCCCATCACCCGCTCCAGAAATCCATGCGTGAGTTTTTCGTGCATGGATTTTTTTATAATATGCCGAAACGCGCAAAAGAGGTATGCTTATGTGCTCGGGTAATACAGAGAAAAACGATGCCATAAAATTGAATATTAAGTCTGCTTCTTCGTTGCCTGTCGGAGTTATAGATTCGGGTGTCGGAGGGATCAGCGCTCTGCGCGAGCTTGTGTCGCTTCTGCCGCACGAGGATTTTATATACTACGGCGATTCGGCTAACGCTCCGTACGGAGTTAAAAGCGAGGATGAAATAAAGGCGCTCACACTTGCTTGTATCAAGCACATGGTCGAGCGAGGCGTCAAGGCGGTGGTCATTGCCTGCAACACCGCGACGGGTGCTGCGGCGGATCACGTGCGCGGCATATACGGCTCGGCACTTCCGATAATCGGCATGGAGCCGGAGGTTAAGACCGCGGCGCTCTCAAAGGAGCATCCGCGCGTGCTTGTTATGGCGACGCCGGTCACCCTCCGCGTTGAGCGATTCTTACGCCTCAGCGCAAGATATAAGGATAAGGCGGACATCGAGCTTCTTCCGTGCCCCGGGCTTGTCGAGCTTGTCGAGCAGGGCGAGCTTTCCGGAGCCAAAACCGAGAGCTTCATCTCGGAGCTGCTTTCACCCTATGTAGAGAAGGGGATAGATGCGATAGTCCTCGGATGTACCCACTATCCGTTTGTTAAGCCGGTGATACAGAAGCTGTGCGGCGATGACGTTAAAATATACGATGGCGGAGCCGGAACGGCAAGAGAGCTGCGGCGTCGGCTCGCGGAGAGGGAGCTGCTTAATCCGCAGAGCGAGCGCGGCCATGTGATATTCGAGAACAGCCGCTCGACCGATGACGAGATACGCCTTTGCAGAAGGCTGTTCGAAATGCCGCTTTGACGGCATCCGCTTGATGCGCTACACCTAATGATG
>CAZSUR010000050.1:0-8364 GCA_964610075.1 uncultured Lachnospiraceae bacterium | reverse complement strand
GACGCGGCGCTGAAGGTAAAGGGAGTGAAGTAGCAGGACTACGATGCGAACGGAAATCAGACCACCCAGACCGAGCAGGTGCAGACCGCGATAACCAAGGGCGCGAAGCTTATAGTGGTCAATATCGTGAACACCGGCTCGGACGATGCGGCAAACGGCATACTGAATCTTGCGAGAAATGCCGGAATACCGGTCATCTTCTTCAACCGCGAGGTGTCAAACGAGGTCATAAACAGCTATGACAGATGTGCCTTTATCGGAACCGACTCGGCTGAGGCAGGGCATCTTCAGGGCGAGATGATAGGAGAGTACGTGAAGGAGCATTACGATACGCTCGATATAAACGGCGATGGCAGGATATCGTATATTCTGTTCAAGGGCGAGGAGGGCAACAACGAGGCGATCTATCGCACGAGATACGCGGTTGAGGATGCCGATCGCATACTTGCGGATGCCGGGCTTGAGCCGCTTGAGTTTTACGACTCGGGAAATCCGGACAAATATCTTGTCGATAAGAACGGACAATGGTCGGCATCGGCGGCAAGCGAATATATGACGACGGCGCTGACCTCGTACAGCGAGAGTAACGGAAACATGATAGAGCTCGTTATATGCAACAACGACAATATGGCGGAGGGAGCTATCTCCGCGCTCGGCTCGATAGGCTATAATACCGGCTCGGGCAAGAGCATACCCGTGTTCGGAGTTGACGCTACCGATGCGGCAAAGGAGCTTATCGGTGCCGGCAGAATGACCGGAACGGTAAAGCAGGATGCAAAGGGTATGGCGGAGGCGATAGCGAAGCTCTCCGAAAATGCGCTTGGCGGACGCGACCTGCTTTCGGGCACCGAGGATTATAACGTCGATCCCGACGTGGCAAAGCTGCGTATCCCGTACGACAAATATCTCGGAAAATAATGCCTTATAGGGCAAAAAGGCTGTAAAGGATGGTGCACATGGACGCGGCTCCTCTGCTTGAAATGAGAAATATAACAAAGGAATTTCCCGGAGTTCGGGCGCTTGACAACGTTTCGCTTACGGTGCGCGCCGGCACCGTCCACGCGCTTATGGGCGAGAACGGAGCCGGTAAATCCACGCTTATGAAATGCCTTTTTGGGATATACTCGCCGAGCGGCGGCGAGATATATCTCGACGGCGAGAGGGTGAGCTTCAAAAGCTCGCGCGAGGCGCTCTCGCATGGAGTAGCTATGGTGCACCAGGAGTTAAATCAAGCGCTGAAGCGGAGCGTGATGGATAATATCTGGCTCGGCAGATATCCCACGCGCCTCGGCTTTGTTACCTCGGAGCGCAGGATGCGTGCGCTAACCAAGGAGATATTTGACGATCTTTCGATAGACGTCGATCCGGATATCGAGATGGGCAGGATGTCGGTCTCGAAGCGACAGATGGTGGAGATAGCGAAGGCGGTGTCCTACAACTCGAGGATAATCGTGTTCGACGAGCCGACCTCCTCTCTCACGCTATCGGAGGCGGAGCAGCTTTTTCGCATAATCGAGCGCTTGCGCGCACGCGGCTGCGGAATAATATACATCTCGCACAAGATGGAGGAGATACTGCGCATCTCGGACGAGGTGACGGTGATGCGCGACGGCGCGTGGGTCGCGACCGAGCGAGCGGACAAGCTCGACATCGACCGTATAATAAAGCTGATGGTAGGGCGCGAGCTTAAAAAGCGTTTCCCCGACAAGAAGAACGTGCCGGGAGGGGAGCTGCTTCGCGTAAGCGCTCTCAGCGGCGCCCGGTCGATCGTCCGCGACGTATCGTTTAGCGTGCGCGAGGGCGAGATCCTCGGGGTTGCCGGGCTTGACGGCTCCGGGCGCACCGAGCTGCTCGAGAGCATCTTCGGCATAGCCGAGCGGCTCGGCGGAGAGATCGAGCTGCGCGGCAGACGTATATCCAACCGCTCGCCGCGCGAGGCTATACGCAACGGCTTTGCGCTGCTTACCGAGGAGCGGCGCGCCGCCGGAATATTCGGGATATTGAGCATCCGCGACAATACCGTAATATCCAGTCTGCCGAAATACTATACGCTTCCGGGAGTGCTTAGTGAGAAAAGGATGAAGCTGGCGACCGAGTGGTCTGTATCCGCCATGCGGATAAAGACCGGCTCGCAGGAGACCGAGATACGCTCACTTTCCGGAGGAAATCAGCAGAAGGTCATACTCGGCAGGCTGCTTTTGACCGATCCGGAGGTGCTCCTGCTTGACGAGCCGACGCGAGGCATCGATGTCGGAGCAAAATACGACATATACCGCCTTATAGGTGAGCTTGCGCAGAAGGGCAAGGCTGTCGTTATGGTGTCAAGCGAGATGCCGGAGCTGCTCGGCGTGTGCGATCGTATAATCGTTATGTCCGGGGGACGCGTGGCAGGCGAGCTTTCGGCTGTCGAGGCGACGCAGGAGGAGATAATGCGTCTTTCGACAAAATACGTGTGAAAAAGGGGATCTTTGCGAAATGGTCGGACTGAAGAAAAGATTTGTTGAATTTAAAAGCCTTGAACGCCGGCAGCAGCTCGCCACCCTGCGCGAGCTTGCCATAAACAACTCGCTTTACGTTTTTCTTGTGGCGGCGATAATAGTGATAGAGATAATAAGCCCGAGATTTCTGTCGGTGCCCTCTGTTATCAATATAATATCTCTGTCCGCCGCGAACCTGCCGATAGCTCTCGGCATTGCCGGATGTATAATACTGACCGGAACAGATCTGTCCGCCGGGCGGATAGTCGGAGCTGTTGCGTGTGTGTCGGCATCCCTGCTTCAGGCATCGGGATATGCCAACAAGATGTTTTCGGAGCTGTCTACCCTCCCGGTGTTCGCCGTACTGCTCATAGCTCTGGCGATAGGAGCGGCGGTCGGGCTGCTCAACGGCTTCTGCACGGCTAAATTCAAGCTTCACCCCTTCATCGTCACCCTCTCTACCCAGCTTATAGTTTACGGGCTGCTGCTTATGTATCTTATGATAGGCTCGAACAACGGACAGTCTATATCCGGGCTTGATGCATCGTACACCTCCTTTATCTGCGGAAGTGTGCTCGATATAGGCGGAACTCCTGTGCCGAATTATATATGGTACTCTGTCGTTATCGTCACCGTGATATGGTTTATATGGAATAAGACCGCGTTCGGCAAAAATATGTTCGCCGTCGGCTCGAATCCCGATGCCGCAAACGTATCCGGAGTCAATGTCTCGCGCACCATAATCATGGTGTTCGTACTCGCCGGAATTATGTACGGTGTCACCGGATTTATCGAGGCGGCGCGTATCGGCTCAAATTCAGCCGCGACCGGGCTGAATTACGAGCTTGATGCTATCGCCGCGTGTGTTATCGGCGGCGTCTCCTTTGTCGGAGGTATCGGCCGTGTGCGCGGAGTTATCATGGGCGTGGTGCTGCTTCGCATCATATTCGTGGGGCTGACCTTTTTGAGTATAGATTCGAATATGCAGTACGTCATAAAGGGACTTATAATCCTTATAGCCTGCGCCATAGATATGCGCAAATATCTTGTGAGAAAGTAAAGGTGAGTTCATATGATAAGATCGGAGCGTGTGCGCGGAGGCTCGACGGTGAAGGTGCTTGATATAATGATACCGATAATGCTTGCCCTGCTGCTCGCTGTTATCGTGATCTCCTCGGTGTGGGGAGGGTATACCGTTACCCTCTCGGACGGAGATGCGCTCGTGCGGTACGGCAGGGTGAGATACGGCGAGGCTTTGAGCGATCCTGCGACTCCGGCAAGAGCCGGATATCGCTTTGATGGCTGGTACGAGGATGCGGAGCTGTCCTCTCGTTGGGATTTTGAGGAGGATACCGTGGCGGGCGATACCGTGCTTTACGCCAAATGGAGCGCGGAGTGAATGCTCGGCTAGTTTGGCGATGCGCGAGCTTTTATATAATATAGTAACTACCGTGTGGGTGGAGCCTTCCCCCCATGCGGTAGTTTTTTGATGCTCATACACGCAAATTCGGTATGGCATATGCATTTTCTGTATGAAACGGAGGTGTCTCGGGGGTGCTTCTACGGCTTTTTTAGAAAAAGTTAGGCAATAGTGGTATAATCACAGAAAAAATTTCGCATAAACTTGATAAAATGACGGAATTTTGCTATATTTTCGGATTTTGGTTGACAAATTTTCTGCTGAGTGCTATACTCGATTACATAAACAATATACGGAGGTTGATTTTAATGAAAATGACCAAAATCTTGGCGCTTGCACTTGTTGCTGTTATGGCACTCTCGATGCTTGTTGCCTGCAACAATTCTGAAAATACCGAGGACGACGGTGTAATAAAGATCGGACTTTTGGCACCTCTTACGGGTGACGTTGCTCAGTACGGTATGGCTGTACGCAACGGCGCAATGCTCTATATCGATCAGGTAAACGAGGCCGGAGGAATCAACGGCAAGAAGATAGAGGTAATAGAGTATGACGAAAAGGGTGACGAGACCGAGGCTGTAAATGCGTACAACCGCCTTGTAGAGGACGGCGTTACCGCTATCATCGGTGATGTTACCACAGCTCCTACCATCGCGATAGCTATGGAGTCGGTTGACGACAATATGCCTATCATCACCGCATCCGCCACCGCTTCCGAGGTAACTTCCTTCGGAAACAATACCTTCCGCTCATGCTTTATCGACCCGTTCCAGGGCGAGAAGATGGCACAGTATGCAAAGGAAGTGCTCGGCGCCTCCACCGCTGCTATACTCTACCAGACAGGCGGAGACTACCAGAAGGGTCTTGCAGACGCTTTCGTTGAGAAGGCAGGCGAGATCGGACTTGAGATCGTCGCAACAGAGGGCTATGCCGCAGGCGACAAGGACTTCAAGTCTCAGCTTACAAATATCGCATCGAAGAACCCCGACGTGTTCTTCTGCCCGAACTACTATGAGGATATCGGACTTATCGTTGCACAGGCAAAGGAAATGAACCTTTCCGCACAGATGCTCGGCGGCGACGGCTGGGACGGCGTTACAAAGTACGCTGCAGCAGAGGATATCGAGGGCGCTATATACTGCTCCGGATACGCTCCCGGCTCGACCGATGAGACAATCAAGTTTGCAGAGGATTACAAGGCTAAGTACGGCGAGGACGTTCCGAATATGTTCGCTGTAACCGCATACGACGCAGCACTTCTTATGGTCAACGCGATCAAGACGGTTGAGGAAGCAGGCGGACTTACAGAGGGCTCGGACGAGTACAAGCAGGCTATTATCGACGCTATGGAAAAGACAGACATCGACGGAGTTACCGGCCACTACACCTTTGACGAGAACAACAACCCCGTAAAGACGGCGGCTATCATAAAGATAGTTAACGGTGAGACTGTATTCGATCGTCAGTTCTGATCTGACAAAGTAAATACGACCTACATGATGGGAAAGGAGGGCGCAATGCCTCCTTTCCCGCAGTTTGATTTTCTGCGGGCCTTTGTTCGGCTTTTTGTCACAGCGTTCGCACGCTTGTCGGCAGAATACCGAATGGAGCTTGTCCGCCGTGCCGATATCACGTCGGTTGCTTTTTTAATTTTATCCACGAAAGGATGATAATCCGAATGTCAATATTTATATCCCAGCTTATAAACGGACTTCAGTCCGGAAGCGTATATGCGCTTGTTGCGTTGGGTTACAGCATGGTATACGGCATAATAATGCTGCTTAACTTTGCACACGGTGATATAATAATGGTCGGAGCCTACGTTGCGTGGCTCGCAATGACCTCGCTCAGCCTTCCGCCGATAGTTGCGGCGCTTCTGGCTGTTGTGGCAAGCACACTTCTCGGAGTTGTGGTCGAGAAGGTGGCGTACAAGCCGCTTCGCTCCTCCCCGAGAATATCGCTGCTCATCACCGCGATAGGAATCTCCTATCTGCTTGAAAATCTGGCGCAGCTTATATTCGGTGCCGGAGCAAAGAAGGTGCCGGCTATCATAGATGCGGCGCCGGTATCCATCTTCGGTCAGACGGTCAGCGTTACCGCTATCGTTACGATAGTAGTTACCGTCGTCTCGATGGTGCTGCTCACCCTGCTCGTACAGAAGACGAAGCTCGGTAAGGCTATGCGCGCGGTATCCGAGGATATGGGCGCGGCTCGCCTTATGGGTATAAACGTAAACACTACCATATCGTTCACCTTTGCGGTAGGCTCGGCGCTCGCTGGAATCGGCTCGGTGCTCTACTGCTGTGCATATCCGCAGGCATCCCCCGTTATGGGCTCGATGCTCGGACTCAAGGCGTTCGTTGCGGCGGTGCTCGGAGGAATCGGCTCGATCCCGGGCGCGATGCTCGGAGGCTTCGTTATCGGACTTGCCGAGGCGCTCGTATCGGCTGTCGGACTTTCGGTATGGAAGGACGGAGTCGTCTTTGCAATACTTATCGTGGTTCTGCTCTTTAAGCCTACCGGCTTCCTTGGCAGAAGCATGAACGAAAAGGTATAAGGAGGATTTTGACTCATGAAAAATAATGCGAAAAAGATCCCCATGCCTCTGCGCTATCTTATAAACGTGCTCCTCATAGCCGCTTGCTTTATAATTATCAGCGCGCTTATCAGCACCGGAGTTATAAGCAAGTATTATTCAAAGATAATAATGCTTGTCGGCGTAAATATAATACTTGCGGTATCGCTCAACATAGCTACCGGATATCTCGGTCAGCTTCCGCTCGGTCATGCGGGATTTATGGCTATCGGAGCGTACGCATCCGCGATATTCACCTCGCGCACCGGCTTTGAAAGCCCCGCGGGATTTTGGATAAGCCTGCTTGTGGCAGGTGTCGTTGCCGGAATATTCGGAATCATCATCGGTATCCCCGCGCTTCGCCTGAAGGGCGACTACCTTGCGATAATCACGCTCGGCTTCGGTGAGATAATCCGCGTTGTGCTGCTGAATATCGACTCCATCCTCGGCTTTGACTTCACATACGGAGCTTCGGGACTGAAGGGCATATACAAGGGAACCGATTTCACCACCGTTTTCCTTTGCGTTGTAATAACCTGCCTGATAATACACAATATGATGAAATCGAAGCACGGTCGTGCGATCCTCTCCATCCGCGAAAACGAGATCGCGGCGGAGGCGTGCGGAGTGAACACCACCTACTACAAAACGATGGCGTTTACCGTATCGGCATTCTTTGCCGGAGTTGCAGGCGGTCTGTATTCGGGATACATAGGAATACTGAAGCCGGATACCTTCGACTTTATGAAGTCGATAGAGATACTTGTAATGGTCGTCCTCGGAGGAATGGGCTCGATGCTCGGCTCGGTCATCTCGGCAAGCGTGCTTACGCTTCTGCCGGAGCTGCTCCGTGATCTGTCCGAGTACCGCATGGTCGTATACTCACTTGTACTCGTAATCGTTATGATATTCAAGCCCTCCGGACTTATGGGCAGATACGATTTCTCGATGAGCAGGATCATAGAAAAGATAATAAATCTACCGAACAAGAAAAAATCACGTGAAAAGGAGGCGGAATCGAAATGAGCAGAATGGTTCCCGTACCAAGCCCCGGAATCATACCGGAGCGCGATCTTGACAAGCCTCCCGTTCTCGAAGCAAGCCGTCTCGGTATCGAGTTCGGCGGACTTAAGGCAGTCGACGATTTCAACATGACCATCGGTCGCACCGAGATAGCAGGACTTATCGGCCCGAACGGAGCCGGAAAAACTACGGTATTCAACCTGCTGACAAAGGTATATCAGCCGACGAAGGGTACTATACTCATCGACGGCACCGATACTGCCGGAATGAATACAGTTCAGGTAAACCAGCTCGGAGTTGCGCGTACCTTCCAGAACATACGTCTTTTCAAGGATCTTACCGTGCTTGAAAACGTGCTTATAGGTATGCACAATTCGATAGGTAATCCGCTTGCATCCGCTATGCTGCGTCTTCCGAACTACTGGAAGCAGGAGCGCATAGCAAAGGAGCGCGCACTCGAGCTTCTGTCGATATTCGATATGCAGGACATGGCTGATGCGCAGGCAGGCTCACTCCCTTACGGAGCGCAGAGACGGCTTGAGATAGTCCGCGCGCTCGGAACGAATCCGTCGCTGCTGCTGCTCGACGAGCCGGCTGCCGGCATGAATCCGTCGGAGACGGCGGAGCTTATGGAGAACATCCGCAAGATACGCGACACCTTCAAGATAGCCATCATGCTCATCGAGCATGATATGAGCCTTGTAATGGGCGTGTGCGAGGGAATAGCCGTGCTTAACTACGGACGTATCATCGCAAAAGGAACTCCGGACGAGATAAAGAACAACCCCGTGGTCATCGAGGCGTATCTCGGAAAGAAGAAGGAGGACTGAGGGCTGTGCTTAAGGTTGAAAACATAAACGTTTATTATG
>CAZSUR010000049.1:0-8443 GCA_964610075.1 uncultured Lachnospiraceae bacterium | reverse complement strand
CAGATGCGGCACGGTGCTTGCCGCAGATTCCCGATATTGTCCGCATTGCGGAAGATCGCTTTATGCGGAACGGGAGAGCGGCAGATGATATCTCGGTGACAGCTGCACAAAACGAATCGAACGATAGATGAATCAACCAAATAGACTTTTAAGGGGGAAAGAAAATTGAAAACAAAAAGATCGACCCGAATACTAAGCATACTTCTCACCGTCATCACGCTGGTGGGAACGTTGCCCCTTTCGGCTGTCCCGGCGACGGCGGCGGAGCCGTCAACGTCGACCGGCGACATCGAATGGACGGTCATCGGCGGCGAGGGCACGACCGAGTCGGACTACGACCTGTTTCAGGTGCTCAGAAACGAGATGAACAATGGTACCGGCGTTAAAAAGTACATCCGTCTGGGTGAGGACATTGACTATTCGCAGTCATACAACTACACCATAGACGATTGGACTCCGATAAGGGTCGGCGGCGACGTTATATTAGACCTGAACGGATACAGACTTGATGTAACCTATTCGGTATCCGAAGCGCAGGAATCAATGTACCTTGATCTGTTTTCCGTCGGATATTCTGCGGCGAATACCAAGCTGACGGTCGTTGACAGTCGCGGCAAGGGCGAGATACATACGAACGGCTATATCAGAGACTATAAAATGACAAGCTACTATCACCTTTGTCACGTGTTTAACATTTTCAGAGTTTATGCGGGTGCAGAGCTTGTTATAAACGCTCCGGGCGCGACCTTCAGATGCGGCCGCTCGAAAAAGCAATGGGTAGCATATAATCCCTATGACGGCCATAACAAAACGGAATATACCGGATACGTATACAATCAGATATGCGGCTCGGTAGTTATACTTAATGACAACTCGGATCTCACGGTTGCGGGCGGTAAGCTTCAGGCGAGAGGATATCTGGGAATAACCTCCGGCGGTACGTACGGTCCTTGTGCTGCCGTATACGGTGATGGCGAAAACATAAATATTAATATCATCGACGGCATCTTCTACGGTAAAGGCGGCGCAAGTGCGATCTTCGTAGGAAACGTTGTGGATTATAGCCGTAACGTGACTATCCATTCCGGTACGTTCGATGTATTCAAACTGAACAAGATCGTCGTCGGCAGCTATGATCATGATGAGATGGGCTACGGAGACTATCGTTTGAAAGACGGTGAATACGGAGATATCGGCATCCCCGACAGCTTGCTTGATAAGGATAACTCGGATATCGTCATCGGCGGACACAATTACAGCGAGGATGAAGACGATACCTCGGCAAATTACACCCACAAGACCACGGTCATAAAGCCGAAAACAAATTCAAAGACTCCGGATGACCGGATATTGGTGGAGAGTGCAACCGGTATCGGTTCCTGGAACGGCAAAGACTCCTATATTATCAATGCAAAGAACGGCAGATCGTACTTCACCGACGCTGAAAGAAAATATCTTGACGATGACCTTCAAAAGGATACGAACGGTTTCTACGTTTGGACTTTCACTTTGTACGATGCCGAAACGGGTGAAAAATGCGATGCGGAGCCGATGCAGGTATCAAAGCTGAGTGCCGATGATGCTGTTTCTATTGATCTCAAGGACTTTAAACAGACAAATACCACGACTTTTAAGTACTATTTTGAAAACGACGAAATCAGCAGCTATAAGATAAAGGCAGAGGTCCAAGAGGTATGGGCAGGACAGCATACCTACACGGCCAAGTTCTTTAACTGGATCAGTTTCAACGAGCATTTTGATTTTTTGGATATCAATGAAGCGGCGCAGAGCTTCGACTTCGAAGTGTTACCGAAAACTCCGAGATCGATCAGTACAACCTATACCATCAACACGTTAAACGAAGATGGAATGGAATATTATTTCGAATTCCTGGAAAACAACTCCCAAGGTACTGTGCGCTGCAACAGCTATTACCGTTACCACACGATCGATTCGGCAGGCGGAACGGTGCTGTCAGCGAAGCAGGAGATAGTGAGTGGAGTGGAATACGGTGATTCCATTGAATTCACCGTACCTCCGACGAAAGCAGGCCCTATATATGTTACGGTTGAATACGTATTTATAAGACACACAGGTTCTTCATCTGTAGTAAATTCTGTTACCCTGACCGTAACACATCTTGTCTATGCACTTGATTACATGAGATACGACATCCTCGAATCGGATGGCGACGTTGCACGCACGAGCTACGTCTCCGCCGGCCGCAACAATTACGATACGGTAGAGCTGGCCGATGGCGAGACGATCGTAATCAAGCCCAACATAAACGCCGATATGTCCAAGATGACCGTAAAGGATCCGACGACGGGCAAGCCCTTCGACAAGAGCGCCATCAAGTGGCAGTTCTCCACCGGTCTTGATGACAACGGTATACACATCTGGAACGACGTTCCCACATATGAAATAGTCGATTACAACGTTGGCGGCGTGTCGCTCCCCTGCGTCAAAACAAACAGAACGGCGTGGTACAGAATGAGCTACACCTGGAACGATCAAACCTACTATTCGCCGCAGCTGCTTATGGTAAAGGGTACGTCCTTTGAAAACACACGTGTTGCGACAGTTGTGCGAGACGATAATTGCTGCGGTATATACGGAAAGGGCGATAACACGCTTTGGCTCGAGCTGAATAAGGATGCCGACTGGAACACGGGCGGCTGCTCTATCGACCAAATACGTGTCGACGTGACAGCAAGACCGAGCGGTGCTACGCTTGCAAAAACGTCGCAAACGCTTAATGACGTTACGGTAGATCAAAACAACCGTATCAAGCTGGTAAATACCGATACCTTCTTTGAAAACGAGGCGGGCGCGGTAACGGGCTCCTACACCTTCCGTATCCGTATTTCAGGTAGGAATGCAAACGGCTCGACCTACTACGTGACGACGACTCACGACTTATGGTACAGCCAGAAAACCACCGACCTTAATATATACGTAAACGGTACGCCGATCTACGAGCACGACGGTATACAGATACCGTGCATACTCCCGGCGGATACCAACATCTTCGATTTTACACATGGTTATTATCCGCTGAATACGATGGGTAACGGAATCGACGTGGATTCGATCAAATGGCGCTCGTCCGATGCAAGCATCCTTCGTATCGACGAAAAATCCGGCCACGGCCTTGCGCTTCGACCCGGCACGGTAACGATAAGCTGCACGTGGATGGATATGTCGAATGTAAGCCATACGAGCTCAGCCGAGGTCAGAGTCCCGATAGCCGGCTTTGAGCTTGACGAGCTTGATTACGAGGCTAACATCGGATATAATCTTACAAACGTTACCAGAAATATCGCCACCGTAAAATCGATATGGTCGTACGGCGGAGAAAAGATAACGGATTATACCTACAGGTACCTTGACATTGAGCTTACAAGCTATAACGGCTATACAAACGGCTCTGTAAACTTTGGAGATGCAACGGTAAAATATAACGAAAACTGTGCGTACGGATATACCGTAAAACCGAAGTATACAAACGGATATTACTTCCCGGTAACCATCGAGAGCGACGATATTGATATGGACTGTTACGTTGACACAGACCTGCTTTCGTGCGACGGTCTCGACAACGGAGATATCCTTCCCATATCTTCATACGGAGCGTCCATCGAGTGGAATATGCCGTACAGGGTGCATATAGACTACTCGGAAAAGACCTGCGAAGAATTGTATATGGACAATATGTACGTAAACATCAGACATTCGCCGAGAATAGACGATCCTGATGCGATATATCTCAACGAGGTCAACATCTCGGTAAGCGAGCCCGCGGTTGGTGACAACCGATATGAGGGCGCGTATGAGAACGGCTATAACGAGTATCTGATCCTCAACGTCAGCGGAGCGTTCGGCTCTCGCAAGCGCTCTGACTCTCACAGCTACGTATCAAAGCTTGATATAAGCAATATGCGCGGCACGGGCAAGGCGTATGACGACGCTTCGATCGAGGAAAAGGGCGCACTTGCAAGCGAATATATGTCGGTATGGAATATGTCCGGCTCTACCTTAAATAAGCCGACAAAGACGTACGAGCAGGGCATCTACGTCCATGACGTGCAGCTCCGCTTTGACGGTGCCGATGCAAGCGGCTCGAAGATATACGTTGCAAAGGACGCGCATATATTTGTAAACGGTCGCGAGATAAGCAATGCAGGTATAGGCTACTACTCGGATGAAAGTAGCGTAAGCTTCAAGTATTACTTCGACGTCGGTAACGTCGAGACAGTGTCCACGGTTCAGGTGTCGGGTATAAAGACACCGCTCCAGGGTGATCTTCCCGCCGAGGCCGGAGACTGCACCGTTAAGGTTGGCGGAAGCGAAACGGATAACGTATACATCTCAAAGCTCGTATGGTTTGTCGATGCCAACAGCAACGGCAAATACGACGACGGCGAGGAAGCAAAGACGGAATTCGGCAACTCTTCCTCCGGTGGTGTGCCCTATCAGTATTACAATAGAAATAAAAGCACACTTTGGTATGATGGCAGATTCCTTGCAGGAAGAGCATACAGTCTGTACGTTGAGCTGCAGGCCGATTCCGCTCGCATCGATCCGAACGTGGCGATAACCTTCGACGGTATCGGAAAGAGCTTGATCGGAAGCATGAGCGGAGTGTTCACCTTCCCCAAGGATACTGTGATACGCACCGTATCCATTGATGCGGTAACGAACGGCGAATTTATTCCGTCTTTGACCTATGATCAGATGACTCTTGATCCCGGAAGCCGCGGAACCGGTGTAAAAATCAGCTGGACCTACAACAAATTCGTTGAATGTGACGATCCGAACGCCGAAATATCGGAGTTTGAGGGAGACGATATATTCCGTTGCAATACAATGCAAGAGCTGCCAGAAGGAAAAACGTGGCTGCGTATCATGGCATCAGCCGAGGACGGCTACACGATGAGCCCTGATGTCAAGTTCCTTGTAAACGGCAGCGAGGTCTGCGAGGAGTTCGCTCCCGGCAGAAATAAGATAGAATATCGTACAGTCGGCGGTAACGATAACATTACTATATACTTGGCTTACTACCTATTCACAAAGGGAAGTGAGGTAGATGTACTTGCAGGCTTTACCGATCTCGTTCCCGGCGCATGGTATATCGAGCCGATAAGAACTGTCGTTACCGAGGGCATCTTCGGTGGAGTATCGCCTACAACGTTTGCTCCCGATATGCCTATGACAAGAGCGATGTTCGCAAAGGTGCTTGCAAATCACGCAGGCGTAAAACTTGATAACTATTCAACTCACGCCGAGACGTTCACCGACGTAAAGCAGGATCAATGGTTCTTCGAAGCTATCGCTTGGGCATATGACAACGGCGTGGTAAACGGCATGACACCCACCACCTTCGAGCCCGACGGCTACATCACGCGTGAGCAGATGTGCGTAATGATCGTGCGTTACCTCACCGAGGTGCAGCACTTCACCCTTCCCGACAACGTTCAGCCGGCAACCGAATTTGAGGATGCCGCGCAGATCGGATCTTGGGCGAAGGATGCGGTCATGGCTTGCAACAAGGCAGGAGTCGTCAACGGTATGACACCCACCACCTTCGGACCTACACGTACAGCTACGAGAGCTCAGGTCGCAAAGGTGTTTGCGGGAATCCTTCCGCTGCTTGCCCATTAATAAGCTCAGATAAACACTCTCTGCAGGAGGGGTCGAAAGACTCCTCCTGCATTTTGCTTTATGTGCGGTTATATACCCCTTTTTGCCGCATTGACACGGTGGCGTATGACGCGGTACATTTCGAGAGGGCTTTGCGTGTGCCGGAGGTGCGCTCGCGTGGTATCTTGCGGTGTTTCACACTCGATTTTTTCAGGATTTGCGTGCGAGATCCGGTGGATGAAAAATATGTGCTGCTTTTTGGGAAAATTATTTTAACATTCGTTGCATTTTGCCGCATTACGGTGTATAATGGATATATGAGCAAAACACACGTTTGATTTTATCCTCCAAGGCGGAGGACAACGCAACTTTTGAATATCGCATCGTCCTCCCTGTTTGAATCAGGAGGAGAAAAGGAGAAAACCATGAGAAAACGTATTCTTGCCCTGCTTCTGGCGGTGGTGACCTGCATCTCGCTGTTGCCGACGACGGCATTTGCCGCGGGAACAGCTTCAAGCGATGCTACAGGCGCTTCCGCGCCCGTGATGCTTGCATCGGGGGCACATAGCCATTGTGTCTGCGGTAAGTCGCACGGCTCGGTCGGAGATCATAGCGCGCAGTCGGTGAAAACTTGGACTGCGGTAGACTCTCTCCCGACGACCAGCAGATATATTTATCTTACGAAGGATGTGACGCTGAGCAGTACGTGGACCATCTCGACCGGCGATGTATACATATGTCTTAACGGGCACAGTATTACGCTTAACGGTAACGGTGCCGTGATCGAGGTGAATACCGGCTCGGAGTTGATCATTACCGATTGCGGCAGCACTCCTGGCAAGCTCACTCACGGCGAAAATGCCGGCTGCGGCATATACGTGGGCAGCACCGGTACGTTCAGTATGTACGGAGGCAATATCACCGGCAACCGCTGCGGCTCAAGTGGAGTGGGCGGCGGAGTATATGTTGCGCCGAACGGTACATTTAAGATGTACGGCGGCAGAATCACCGATAACAGAGGTACGTACGTCGGTGAAACTCGATATGGCGGCGGTGTATACGTAGATGCGAACGCTACGCACGCCGGCAACTTCAAAATGTATGGCGGTACTATTGGCGGCACGGGTGAGGATGACGGCAACCTCGCCGGATATGGCGGAGGCGTATATCTTGCCGAGGGAAGCTCGGACAGCTCGCCTAAGGCTACCTTTACCATGACCGGCGGTACTATCGTCGGAAATAATGCCGGCTACGGCGGAGGCGTTAGCGTCGGCAACAACAGCAGCTTCACTATGACCGGCGGCTCCATCACCGGCAATACTACCGACGAGGAGCTTCTGGAGCTCGCAGGTGCCGGCGTATACGTGGATACGGAGATCATAATCGTTGGCGGAAGCGCCAATATTACCGGCAACACTACCTACGGAAAAGAGGACAACGTACATCTGCAGCTGAATACCAAAATGTCGATCAACGACGAATTTGCCGGAAGCATCGGCATCAATGTCGATTTGGACGAGTGGAGGCTTAACAATAAGATGGTAATACTTGATGGTGAGGGAGCATACTTTGCCATCAAGGACAATAAGGTCTACTATGATGGCGGTGTGTTTAGAATAAGAAATACCCGTGGTCATCTTATCTGCCTCCATAAGGGCGATCCGGTGGATGACAGTTATCTCCTCTGTAAGTGCAATATGTGCGGCGCACAGATCTATGCCAAGATCCAAATCAAGGATGAAACGGGAAAGATCATAGAGACTAAATGCTATGAGAACGGAAGCGGCGTATTTGACGAGGCGGAAAACAATTGCGACATCTACGTGCTTATCCCTACCTTGATTGTTCCGAAAGACTATGAATGGGATCTCGATTCCGGAACGATAAATCTTCACATGAACGGTATACTCCAGGATTCTTCGGTCATTGCCCCGATCACCGTCAAGAACGGTACGCTGAATATCAGCGCTACCTCGGATGACTACGGTGTTATCAACAGAATGATAGTTTCGGACAAAGCGATGGTGACAATAGAGGGAGTCTCGTTATGTGATTCAAAATTAACGACCCGTCTTGAAACCGACGCTGCCCTGATCGTTAAAAGCGGCGGAAAGGTAGATCTCAAAAGCGGCAGTGCCTATAATATGATCGTTGAAAGCGGCGGATCGGCTAAGTTGTGCGGCGGTACTGTCACTCAAAAGCTGACCGTAAACGATACCTCAAACGTAACTATATCCGGCGGTATATTTGGCAGTATCGTTGTGCCGGAGGGCAAGACCTGCAGCGAGCTTCTGGCGGATGGATATGCATATTATAAGGATGGCGTTCCCGTGAGCGGAAACGTGACCTCGCTTGTCGGAGTGTACGTACAGGCTCACACCTCCTGCAACTTTACCGAGGAAAATCACGGAGTGTGCGGATGCGGCAAGAGCTGTCCTCACGCCTCTACTACTTCCGCTGACGGAAAGATAAAATGCTCCGCCTGCAGAACGCAGATGACTGTTAAGGTTACAAAGAACGGAAGCGACAGCTATTATACTAACTTCAATGCGGCGCTTGAGAGCGTGAAAGATGCAAGCAACACCGAATCCGCTACACTTACGCTGATTGAAAATACTACGCTGTCCGGTAACGCTACCTTGCCCGGAGGCTGTTACACGATAGAGCTGAACGGAAAGAAGCTGAGCAACTCCGGCGAAAACAGCTTTGCTTTGACCGCCGATTGCCGCGGCTCTGTTACCATACAGGATACCGCCGGCGGCGGAGAGCTCGGCTGTACGCTGAAATGCACCGCCGAGGG
>CAZSUR010000048.1:7168-8539 GCA_964610075.1 uncultured Lachnospiraceae bacterium | reverse complement strand
TACAATTATTATTCACAATTGTCGTTTATAATATATTTAATTATATGTAAAAATATGCCGCACTGATGATATACAAATTCAATCGGCAAAGGAAAGGAAAATCATAAATGAAACTGTCACTTAAAAAATCTTCTGCATTTTCCGGAGTTAAGGGACCGGTCTTGACGATAGTAATGGACGGAGTCGGAATTGCTCCGAACAATTCCGCCAATGCTGTTGCTGCGGCATACACACCCACGCTTGATATGCTCATGGCAAACTATCCCACCCTCTCCCTCAAGGCTCACGGAACCGCGGTAGGACTTCCCACCGACGATGACATGGGCAACTCCGAGGTAGGACACAACACGCTCGGAGCAGGTCAGATATTCAGCCAGGGAGCAAAGCTGGTATCCGAGTCGATATCGACCGGAAAGATGTTCGAATCGGACACCTGGAAAACGCTTGTATCGAATGTAAAGGATAATTCCTCGACCCTGCACTTCCTCGGACTTTTCTCGGACGGAAACGTTCACTCTCACATCGACCACCTCAAGGCGATGATAGAAAAAGCAAAGGAGGAGGGCGTCGCTCGCGTAAGAGTACACGTTCTTCTCGACGGCCGTGACGTCGGAGAGACCTCGGCTCTCGATTACGTGCTTCCCTTCGAGGAGTTCATCGGAGGACTCCGCGGAGATGATTTCGATATAAAGATCGCATCGGGCGGCGGAAGAATGCAGATAACCATGGACCGCTATCAGGCAAACTGGCAGATGGTCGAGCAGGGCTGGCACACTCATGTCCTCGGCGAGGGCAGACAGTTCGCATCGGCTGAGGAGGCTATAAAGACCTTCCGTGACGAGCTCAAGGTGATAGACCAGGATCTCCCCGCATTCGTTATTGCGGAAAACGGAGCACCCGTCGGAACGATAGAGGATAACGACAGCGTCGTATTCTTCAACTTCAGAGGTGACCGCGCCATCGAGATATCGAACGCCTTCGACGACGACGATTTCACGGCATTCGATCGAGTTCGTCGCCCGAACGTCGTATACGCAGGTATGCTCGAGTATGACGGAGATCTCCACATCCCCCAAAGATATCTTGTAAATCCGCCGGAGATAACGAATTCGCTCGGCGAATATCTCGCAGGCACCGGAGTCACTCAGTACGCCCTCTCCGAGACGCAGAAGTACGGTCACGTGACCTACTTCTGGAACGGAAACAAGAGCGGCAAGTTCAGCGAGGAGACCGAAACCTACGTTGAGATTCCCTCCGACGTAGTTCCCTTTGAGCAGCGCCCGTGGATGAAGTGTGCGGAGATAACCGATGCGCTGATCGAGGCGCTCCGCTCGGGCAAATATCGCTATCTGCGCTGCAACTTCCCGAACG
>CAZSUR010000048.1:0-7158 GCA_964610075.1 uncultured Lachnospiraceae bacterium | reverse complement strand
ACATACCGGAAGCTTCCAGGCAACAAAGATAAGCGTCGAGGCACTCGATCTTCAGCTTGCAAGAATACTCAAGGTAGTTGACGAGCTTGAGGGTGTTGCCTTCATCACCGCAGACCACGGAAACGCGGACGAAATGTACGAGTGGGACAAGAAAGCGGACGCTCCGAAGAAGAACAAGGACGGCTCTCCCAAGTCCAAGACAAGCCACACGCTCAATCCCGTTCCGGCGATATTCTACGACAACTTCTACCGTGATGCATACACAGTAAAGGCCGACGGAGGCTTCGGACTCTCGAACGTTGCCGCAACGATGGTAAATCTGCTCGGCTATGAAGCACCCGAGATGTGGAACGAGTCTCTTATAGAGCTTAAATGATCCCCGGCGCTTCCGAAGACATCACGTTCTTCGGAAGCGCTGACAAATTCTGATTTTTCAAGGTATTTACGGTATATTCCCGTATATATTGGTGTTATTATGGAAGACAGAACAAACAAGAAAAGGCACAGCGACGATTTTGTCGATTCGCTTGCAACGCTCACCCCGGACAAGATAGCTCCGCCGAAGCCGAAAAAGAAGCTCTCTCCCTCGACACTCGCACGGATGGTAGTATCACGAGGTATAGTCGCGGTATGCGTTTTGATCATCGCCGTATCGGCATTCTATATCGGACGCACGCTTTATAACTACAAGCGCGCAAGCGATATCTACTCCTCGCTTGAGGAGCAGTTCGGCTCGCAGGATGACGGAAGCGTACTCTCGCACATGAGCATCGTTGGAGAGGATCTGAACACCCCCGACTACAAATCCGCTCTCTCGATGACCGAGGAGGAGCTCGAGCGGCTGAAGGATACGACGGCGGTAAACGATTTTGCACAGATAAAGGCTCGACTGAACGCGCTGAGCCAGCAGAATCCCGAGCTTTACGGCTGGATCACCATTGACGGAACGAGGATAAACTATCCGCTGGTACAGCACTCGGACAACGAGCACTATCTGAACTACGCCTATACCGGAGACTATCTGCCGGCAGGCTCGATATTCGTCGATTTCCGCTGCAACAAGAGCATCATGCGGAACTTCAATACGGTAATATACGGTCACCATATGAACAACGGCACCATGTTCTACGACCTTGACAAGTATTTCGACGAGACCTTCTTCCGCGAGCATCCGTACATCTACGTATACACGCAGGAGGGCAGCTACAAGTACGAGGTATTCGCGGCATACGAGACCACGATGACCTATAAATACATCGACACCGATTTTCTCACCGCCGCGGATTTCGTGGACTTCGCAAAC
Organism: uncultured Lachnospiraceae bacterium; assembly: GCA_964610075.1. Taxonomy (GTDB): domain Bacteria; phylum Bacillota; class Clostridia; order Oscillospirales; family CAG-272; genus CAZSUR01. Next base: position 5,855 of record CAZSUR010000048.1, on the reverse strand, counting down.
GAGATGAAGTCGAACTCGGTCGTAAAAACCGACGTATCCTTTAACGAATACGACCGTATACTGACCCTTTCCACCTGCACAAACCGCGACGAGGCAGGCAGGATCTGCGTTCAAGCCAAGCTTGTAAGCTGGAGCTGAAAATATCAACCTAACATCGGAGCATGAAAATGTCAAACATACAATTTTCACTTGTTATCCCCATGTATAATGAGGAAAATACCGTTTTAAGCACAGCGGGAGCGCTGACCGAATATCTCGACTCCGTTTTCCCGTCGGGCGACTATGAGGTGATCTTCGTTAACGACGGAAGCACCGACCGGAGCGCCGAGCTCCTCTCGGGCTTTGGGCACCCGTGCGTGCGGCTTTGCGGCTACCGCGACAATCGCGGAAAGGGCTGCGCGGTACGCACCGGAATAGCGGAGGCTCGCGGAGATATCGTAGTCTACACCGACTGCGACCTCGCCTACGGAACACAGGTGATATCCGAGATCGCGGAGCAGCTTAAAAAAAGCGGAGCCGATATAGTTATAGGCTCGCGCAATATAGACGGAAGCGGCTACAAAAGCTATACGCTCATGCGAAAGATAATGTCGAAGGCGTATATAAAGATAATATCGCTTCTCACCGGCTTTGACCACACCGATTCGCAGTGCGGAATAAAGTGCTTCCGTGCGGAGGCGGCTCACGCCGTATTTTCCGAGTGCAAAATCGACGGCTTTGCGTTCGATCTCGAGGCGCTGATCGTGGCGGATATAAAAAATTACCGCACAACCGAGATGCCGGTATCTATAATCAACCATCGCGAGCGCGGCTCGAAGATAAATCCCCTGCGCGATGCCGTGGTAATGCTCGGAGACGTGATACGCATACGCCGTATGCATAAGGCTCGCTGATCCGCGCAAAAGCAAACGAATATTTCACCGGAGCGTCGAGCGCACTCCTAACGGAAGGCTTATCGCTCCGTTTTATTGTACCATAATCACACCGGAGAACGCATAAAATGAAGGATATAAAAGGAATCATATTTGATCTTGACGGCACACTTCTCAACACCCTGTCCGACATAACGCTCGGAATAAATATGACGATGAAGCGCCTCTCCCTCCCCGAGTGCAGCGAGGATGAGGTCGTACGCCGCATCGGAAACGGCGCGCGCAGACTGGTCGAGCGCTGCGTAGGAGAGGGGCACACCGGGGAGTTTATCGACGATGCGCTTCGTCTCTACTCCGCAGCATACGCCGATTGCTTTATGACAAACACCCGCCCTTACGCGCGCATATACGATACGGTCGAGCGGCTGAGCGAGGCAGGCATACGCATGGCGGTGCTTTCGAACAAGCAGGACAAACAAACGACAGAGCTTGCAGCCGCTCTGCTGCCAGACCGCTTCTGCGATGTGCGCGGACACCGAGACGGAGCCGCGCACAAGCCGGATCCGTCGGTGACACTCGAAATGATAGCCGGCATGGGACTCCGTCCGGAGGAGGTAGCGTTCGTCGGAGACTCGGAGGTTGATATCGCCACAGGAGCAAACGCAGGCACCTATAAAATAGGGGTAAGCTGGGGCTTCCGCTCAACCGATGTGCTTAAAAAAAGCGGTGCAGACCTCATAATAGACGATCCGCACCGACTTCTCGATTTGATTTGATTTAATTTTCAAGCGTTTCTATAAAGCGCATTATTACCGTCGCTACCTGAGCGCGCGTAGCGTAGCCGTTCGGCAGAAGCAAGCCGTCCGCTCCGCTTATAAGCGACTTTCCGACAGCCCAGCTCATATGCTCGTACGCATACGATGCAACGTCGGAGCAATCGGGATAGCTTTCAAGGTCTCCCGTATCTGAAACATCATAGCCCTTATATTCGGCATACGAACGAAGGATCTTCGCCATATCCTGTCTCCTTAAATTTGTATAAGGATCGAACAGGTTATTTCCAACTCCGTCGACTATGCCGTTTTTCTGTGCCCACATTACAGCCTGAACGTAGTAGTTATCGTCCGGAACGTCTGTGAACGGGCTGCTGCCCTCGATATAAGGCGAGCCGTCCATACGGTATAGCACCGTTACGAGCATAACTCTCGTCATTGCAACGTCGGGTGAAAATACCTCGGGAGAGGTGCCGAGCAGGAGTCCGTTCTCCGCCGCATACATTACGGCATCAAAATACCAGCTTGCCGTGCTCACGTCACTGAAATAAGGAGCTCCGTCCTTTCTCCACACGGCATAAAGAGTTGTCGTGCGGTTGGCCGAATACTTTGCTCCGGCGGCATACGTCGCCTGCGTCGCCGTGGGAGAGTTTGACCATCCGAGGAAGGTATATCCGCTTCTCACCGGCACGCTCGTGCTGATATTAGTATCATAAACGTAGGATTTTTTTGTTGCAGCCGGAGCAGAGCTGCCTCCGTTTGCGTTATAAGTAACGGTATAAAGTCCACCGCTTACGTATTGGCAGAGATTCTCGCCGTTATATATTACCGCGCACCAGCCCTGTGCGGTCTTGCCCCATACAGAGTTTCCGACCGTCTCAAACTCGGTTATTCTCGCGTTTGCGTTCTTTGCAAGCGAGCCGGACTGATTATAATTCGTTCCGGGGCCCGTGCGGAGCTTCACTCCTATATCGCTCGTTACCTTCCACGTCTCGTACGCCGCTATCGTGTTTTCCGGGCTGAATGTTCCGGTGATAGAGAGTGTTATATTGTAATTACAGAGCATCTGCATATACGAAAGAGCGGTCGTTCCGTTGGCATCGGAGGGCACATTTCCGCTTTCAAGCATATTCTTCACACCGGTCGCACCCGAAAGATGAGCCGCGCCCACAAGTCCGGCTACCGTCACCGGAACGCCGTTGAAGGTAGATCCGATATACTCGGATGCTCCGTTGCCGACAAGATATCTCCACAGCTTCTTGTGATACTCATACACCGCGAAATCCTGAGCCGCAGGGGTGGAAAGGAAGGTCTCCTCGCTTGTGACGCCGTAGTTTTTCGCAAGCGCCGTCCAGTTGCCGGAGGCATCCATAAAGCCTATATCCTTGAGCGCGCTCTTACCGAGCTGCCAGCGGCCCATATAACCGTATTGGTTCTTTATATTGTATCTGTTTCCCGACTCTCTGTTTCCGAGAGTGGTAAGAAATGCATCATATTCATCCGAGTATGCGTGCACGGATATGGTGCTCGCCAAAAGAACAGAAGCAAGCATTATGATACAAAGAAGAGCAGATACGATTCTTTTTGTAAACTTCATAATTATGTAATCTCCGTTTTTATACAATCGTTTAAAGCTACGTTTTTCAGTATATCACAATTTTATTTGCCGTGTCAAGGCAAGCGCCTCCCGATGAGGCGGTTTGCGGCTGAATATTTTTTCCATTATGGGCAAAAATATCAATGTAGACGCAAAACCGAAATATTCACGGAGGTAAAAAATGAAAGGCTTTATAAACAAGATACCTATGGCGATATTACTTGCGGCGCTGACCGTCTCCGCCATTGTGGGAGCATTTGCTTCAAGCGGAATAATATCCCCGGCGCTAAATATAATATCGAAGGAATTAACGCTTGCAAAATCCGCGGTCGTGGGGAGCGAGATAGTGTTCTCGGACAAGGATTTCATGCAGGCACTCGGAGTTGACGACATCGAGTCTGTCACCGTTACAGCGCTGCCCGACGCCGCCTCTGGCAGGCTCATGCTCGGAGAAAGCGAGGTAAAGAAAGAGCAGAAGATCCCGGGCTCAAGAATAAGCGAGCTCAAATTCGTGCCGCGCGAGGATGAGCCCGTGTCGTGTGAGGTACGCTTCAGATGCGGCGCCGACTTCGAATACGAGCTGCTGTGCACCCTCTATATGCTCGCCGAGACCAACTACTCCCCCACCACCGAAATGCTCGATAGCGGCTGCCTGCGCGCTCATGTTGCAAGAAACACGAGATATATCGGCGCGATGAAGGCGTCCGATCCCGAAAACGACTCGCTCACCTATTCCGTAACCAAGCACCCGGAGAACGGAAGCATCACGGTAAACGATAAGGCGTACGGAAGCTACACCTATATCCCGACGTCGGATTTTACCGGAAGCGATTCCTTCTCGTATACCGCGACAGATACCTACGGAAACCGCTCGGGTGAGGTAACGGTAGATATATCGGTAGACGACAGCTCAACGGTATACTCGGATATGCGCGGGCATTGGGCGGAAAACGCGGCGGTGCAGCTCGCGGAGAATAATATAATGATAGGTCAAAGGATGGGAGACGAGCTGCTGTTCGAGCCGGAGAAGCCGGTCTCAAGATGCGAATTTCTTGTAATGGCGATGAATGCGGCAGGTATCAGGCTGACACCGCAAGCGGTGGATACCGTCTTTTACGACGATGAGGATATCCCAAATGCGTACAAGGGCTACGTTGCGGCGGCGGAGTCGCTCGGCATTATAGACGGTGCTTCATCCAACGGCAAGCGCCGCTTCTTCCCGAACAATCAGATAACGCGAGCCGAGGCAGCGGTGATACTCGAGCGGCTGATCGATAAAAACCGCCCGGTATTCCTGCCCGTGTTCGCCGACGGAGCATCAATTCCGAGCTGGGCGACCGAGGCATTCTATTGCCTCAGCTCCTGCGGAATAATAAACGGAGTCGGCGGCGGAGAGATGGCGGCATACACCCCTCTCGACCGCGCGCAATCGGCGCAGATGCTACTCGGCTTGATAAACTCCAACGCAGAATAACGTATATCCCCCGTTTTCGGGGGATATTTTTGTACCGAGCCGACACGCACCTCTTGCCATATTCGCACCGGCGTATCTGTGTGGTGTCAACAGCGTCGCACATGCGCGCCGCCCGATGAGATTCCGTCCCGAGCTCCGGTTATGCAAGCTCCGGCAGAGATTCACGCACCACCGTGCCGATTGTTATTCACATCGCCGCCAAGCTAATGCTTTGCCGTCTCACGCGCCATGCTCTGCCTATCCCCCACGCACCGCCACACCGCGCCGCACGAACTGACGTACGAATCGCCCCACGGATCGCCCACCTGCGCCAACCTGCACCGCATCCACACTCCAACCTGCGCCCACCACTCCACGCCCACTCTCGCGTCTGCCTCGCACCGCCGCGCAACGCGCGCCATACCCACTCCGCGTCCACACGCTCCGCGCACCGCTTGCTCGCCTACGCCATCCACCTCGCGGCGGCGGAGCTCATGGGAGAATATTCCATACGACTTTTTTTCGTTTTTCCCTTGCATCGCCCATCGATGTACGGTGTATAATCGTCTCAACATGATGCAACTCGGCAAAGCACGGCGGTGCTCAAAAACCATATCATCATACAACCGTATACCGACGTGCAAGCCGATGCATCATCTCAAAAAACGTGTAAAATAAGGCTTTATACACAAAGAACAAGATAACTTTGGAGGAATTTATTATGGAGAAAGTTTTAGCATTTTTACTCTTGGCTGTTATGGCGTTAACAGTTTTCACAAGCTGCGGAAATACCGTTTACGACGATCTCGAGAATTTCGTAAACGTTAGCATGAAGAAGGTAAACGAGAACTACGAAAAAATCAAGAGCGAGCTCGCAATGTGGGAGCAGCTCGAGACCGAGGCTGATCTTGAAGCAAGCATAAAGGACGTTCTGCTTCCTCTCATCGAGGATTCGCTCAAGGAGCTTGATGCAATCGCTCCCGAAACCGACGAAGTTAAGGATCTGAAGGCTAAATATGTAAAGGTAATGGAGGCATACAAGGACGGCTTTAACGACTGCCTCACCGGCGTACAGCAGCTTGACGAAAATATGATGCTCTCCGGACAGGATAAGATAAGCGACGGACTCGTACTCCTTGACGAGTACAACACCGCACTCA
>CAZSUR010000047.1:0-8594 GCA_964610075.1 uncultured Lachnospiraceae bacterium | reverse complement strand
CATAATACTCTTCGCCGTCTCCGATACCTTGCCGACGTGGGCAAAGCTGTGCTCGGTAAAGCCGAGCGCGATAAGCGACTCGTCCGCCTTCTTTATATACGTCCTTATCGCTTCGTCCTTTTTGATGTCATCTATTGTAATTTTCATAAAAGCTCCGTTTTTTGGGTTTGCGGGTATTCGAGTTCAGTATATCACACCCGAAAACTTTCTGTCAACCGAAAAAGCTCTGAATCCCCCACTCTCTTGACTTTTTCCGGAGCTTCATTTATAATGTTTCCGGGCGGAGATCAAGCTCTCCGCCGATAACGCACTGCTCCGCTTTTTCGGAGCCGTACACAGGAGAGCATATATAATGGACGAACTTGTAAACGAGATAAACCGGCTGGCTCACAAGGCAAAGACCGTGGGGCTGACCGAGGAGGAAACGATACGGCGCTCGGCTCTGCGCGCAGAGTATATACAGCGCTTCCGCGAGTCGCTCACCGGCATACTTGACAACACCTATGTTCAGAAGCCGGTCGGAAGCCGCAGAAAGCTTAAAAAGAAATAAAGCCGTCCGCGCCATCGCGGCGGCAATTTTATATGAGCCGAAGGAAAACAAGGAATGAACATAATAACCTTAACACCGAATCCCGCAATAGATGTCCACATGAAGGTCGACGAGCTTGCGCTCGGGCACGAATACACCGTAGCCTCGTACAGACGCGATGCCGGAGGCAAGGGGATAAACACCTCGCGCGCACTTGCGGCAAACGGCATCGACAGCACCGCCATGTTTATCGCCGGACGAGAGAGCGCGGACGGCTTTATCCGCGCGCTCGAGCGAGATAATATCTCGTTCGAATATATACCGACCGACGGCGCCATACGCGAGAATATAACCATCCATTCGTCAAACGGAGTCGAGACGCGCCTGAGTCTTACCGGCTGCGACGTGCCGATAAGCACGGTAAAGGAGTTGTTTTCGATGGCAAAAGCAAGATGTGACGATGAAACGTTAGTCACCCTCGCAGGCAAGCTGCCGTCAGGCATCGAAGCAGCGGAGCTGCTGCCCGAGATAGTAGAGCTAAAGCGCCTCGGCGGAAAAATAGTGCTCGACTGCGCCTCATTTACGGCAGAGGATGTAATATCAGCCTCGCCGTGGCTTATAAAGCCGAACAGAGATGAGCTCGGGCAGATATTCGGCATATCCGCCGACAGCCTCGATTCAATAAAAAGCGGTGCCGCCGAGCTTGTGCGCTCGGGCATCGAGAATATACTCGTCACCCTCGGGGACGAAGGCGCCGTGTTCGTATCGAGCGAGGTATGCCTCCGCGCTCACGCGCCGCGGATATCGGCGGTATCGACCGTCGGTGCCGGAGACAGCAGCATCGCCGGATTTTTGGCGGCGTACTCTATGCAAAAAAATATAGATGAATGCGTCCGCTCGGCTGTTGCATACGGAAGCGCCGCCTGCATGAGAGAGGGCACGCTTCCCCCACTTTGCGAGGATATAGAAAAAACGGCAAAAATTATTCGCATAGAAAAGATAATTTGTTAAATTTGCGATTGAAAATATACCGTTGTAGTGATATAATGGTACTGGTAGAGGATCACCTCGGCGCGAAGCCGCATATCCTCCGCCGCAGATAAAATCATACTGGGCACAGCCCTTTTATCTTGGAGGTAAAACTCATGAAAATATTACTTACCGGAGGCGCAGGATTCATCGGATCTCACACAGCGGTCGAACTGCTTTCAGAGGCAATATCCGGAAAAAAGGTAAAACTCTATGATATAGACGTTGCCGATCCCGAGGCGCTCGACGCCCTGTTCGAGGCTGAGAAGCTCGATTCGGTCGTTCATTTCGCAGGACTCAAGGCGGTAGGCGAGTCGGTACGCATCCCGATAAGATACTATCGCAACAATATAGATACCACCCTCAATCTTCTTGAGACGATGGCAAAGCACAAGGTGCACAACATCATATTCTCCTCCTCCGCAACAGTTTACGGAAATCCCAAGTCGGTTCCCGTAAAGGAGGATATGCCCACCGGCGGATGCACCAACCCGTACGGCGAGACAAAGCTTATGATTGAGCGCATCCTTTCTGACGCGGCTGTGGCAGATCCGGAGCTTTCGGTAGTTCTGCTCCGCTACTTCAATCCTATCGGAGCTCACGCAAGCGGACTGCTCTGCGAGGATCCCAACGGAATCCCGAACAACCTCATGCCCTTCATACTCAAGGTTGCAGGCGGCAAGATAGATAAGCTCAGCGTTTTCGGAAACGATTACGACACTCCCGACGGAACGGGCGTACGCGACTACATCCACGTTGTGGATCTCGCACTCGGTCACGTTAAGGCTGTTGAATATGCTGCCGAAAACAAGGGAGTTGAGGTATTCAATCTCGGAACCGGAATCGGATACAGCGTGCTCGACGTAATAAACACCTTCGAGCGCGTCAACGGTATAAAGGTACCGTACGTAATAACCGATCGCCGTCCCGGCGACATCGCGACCGTTTACGGCTCGCCCGAGAAGGCAGGAAAGATGATCGGCTGGCAGGCAAAATACGGCATCGAGGATATGTGCCGCGATGCATGGATGGCTCAGCAGAAGAATCCCGACGGCTACACAAACGAATAATATAAGGCAACGCCTCGGCATATAATGGTCGGGGCGTTTCGATTGCATACAAAACCGAAAGGATGTGAGACTATGTACGTTATAGATACGCATTGCGACAGTATAGAGATGGTGTCGGGCGAGTGTGGGCTCCGCCGGAGCCATAATTTCAGCGATCGTTACTCGCAGCTTCAGTTCACCGCATTCTTCTGCGGCCACGAGGGTGAGAGCGAGGCTGAAAGCTACGAACGCTATAAACGATATCTCCGCGCCCTTGATAGCTCGGTGCGTGCGGACAAGGGGCTTGTCCGCTGCACTGCCGTGTGCGAGGCAGAGAGCGCGCTCGCAGCCGGATCATCCGCCGTAATGCTTTCGCTTGAGAGCGCCGAGCCGCTCGAGGGAGATATCGAGCGCCTCGGTGAGTTTTACCGTGACGGCGTACGCATGGCAGGGCTTGTCTGGAGCTGCAACCGATACGGCTCAAGCAGTCACGCAAACGAGCCCGGCGGAAAGGATACGGGACTTACCCCTCTCGGACGGCAAGCTGTCGAGAAATGCAATGAGCTCGGTATAGTCATCGACGTCTCGCATATGTCGCAGGCATCATTTTACGACGCGGCGTGCACGGCAACTCTGCCTATAATCGCCTCACACTCTAACTTTTCGGCGCTCTGCCGCCATCCGCGCAACCTGACCGACGAGCAAGCGCTGCAAATAAAGCAAAAAGGCGGTGTTATCGGCATAAATCTGTACAATCCGGTCCTCTGCGAGGATGCGGAAAATGCGGATATGACCGACATTTTGCGCCATATCGACTACGGCATATCCCTTGTCGGAGAGGATCATATCGGCTTTGGCTGCGATATCGACGGTACGAGCGGAATATATCCGCGCGGCTTTGATGAAGGCAGCTCCATGCACGATAAAATAATAAATGAGCTGCTTAAAATATACCCCTGCAAGACGGTGGAGAAGATATCCTGGAAAAATCACATGAATTATCTGAAAAGAGCATTTGGCTGTTGACAAAATACGCGATTTTAAGTATAATGGAAAAGATAGAAATACAGCCGTGATTGGAGGAACGTAGACTTGAATTTTGTACTGAAAAATGCTACTGTATACTACAAAAAGAAGTTTGTAAGATCCGATCTGTTCGTTGAAAACGGACTTATATCCGATATTTTCCCTAACACCGGCTCTTGTGTCTGCAATAATATTATCGATATGGATAATTGTTTTGTTTTTCCCGGTTTAATCGATGTACACGTACATTTGAGAGAGCCGGGATTTTCTTATAAAGAGACGATAGCATCCGGCACACGCGCTGCGGCAAGCGGAGGCTATACCGCGGTATGCAGTATGCCGAATCTCTCCCCCGTGCCAGATTCTCTTGAGAATCTACGGGTACAGACGGATATAATAGAGCGGGACGGATGCATCCGCGTATATCCGTACGGAGCAATAACGAAAAACGAAGCAGGCAACGAGCTGTCCGACATGGACGAGCTCGCGGAGCACGTCTGCGCCTTCTCGGACGACGGACGCGGAGTGCAAAGCACGGATATGATGCGCGCCGCAATGAAGAAGGCGCGCTCGCTCGGAAAGCTCATCGCCGCTCACTGCGAGGACAACTCGAAGCTTAACGGCGGATATATCCACGACGGAAAATATGCCGTCGAGCACGGGCATAAGGGAATATCGTCGGAAAGCGAATGGTCGCAGATACAGCGAGATATCGAGCTTGCGCGCGATACCGGATGCGGATATCACGTATGCCACATCTCGACCGCCGAGAGCGTCGAGCTCATACGCCGCGCAAAGGCGGACGGAGTCGATATAACCTGCGAGACCGCGCCGCACTACCTTGTACTTGACGATTCGCATATGCAGGAGGACGCGCGCTTCAAGATGAACCCTCCCCTGCGCTCGAGTCGCGACCGCGAAGCGCTGATAGAGGGGCTGCTCGACGGCACGATAGATATGATAGCGACCGACCACGCACCCCACTCCGAAATCGAAAAATCAAAGGGCTTGAAGGACAGCCCGATGGGGGTAACCGGCATCGAGTGCGCCTTTCCGGTACTCTACACTCACCTTGTGAAAAAGGGAGTTATAAGCCTCGAGCGTCTGATAGAGCTTATGCACGATGCGCCGATGCGCAGATTCGGTATCGGACACGATATCGAGATCGGTGCTACGGCAGACTTTACAGTATTCAGACTTGACACCGAGCGCACAATAGATCCCTCCACATTCATATCAAAAGGAAAAAGCACTCCGTTTGACGGAGAGCGAGTATTCTCCGAATGTGTAATGACGGTGTGCGGCGGAGATATAGCTTGGCAAAAGAACTCGTAAAAGGAGATTTAAAGTGTATAAAAAGGGTATATACGAAATAACCGAAAATTTAAGCCTGACACATGACATATACCGCATGAAGCTCCGCGGAGACACGCAGTATATAACGGCTCCCGGACAGTTTATCAACATATCGGTCGAAGGATTTTACCTCCGCCGTCCGATATCCATATGCGACTATGAGGGAGACACGATAACGATAATCTACAAGGTGGTAGGCGGCGGAACCGAAAAGATGAGCCGTATGCTGCCGGGTGAGAAGCTCGACGTTTTGACCGGACTCGGAAACGGCTTCTCCACCGCCGCAAGCGGAGACGCTCCCATGCTCGTCGGCGGAGGCGTTGGCGTACCGCCGCTGTATAAGCTCGCACGCGAGCTTATCGGCGAGGGCAAGCGTGTGTCGGTCGTGCTCGGCTTTAATACGGCGAAGGATATATTCTATGTCGATGAGTTCAAGGCTCTCGGCGCCGATGTTACGATAGCCACGGCGAGCGGTGAGGTAGGTGTGCGCGGCTTTGTTACCGATGCAATGAATACTCTGCCCTCCCCATCGTACATATACACCTGCGGCCCGATTCCCATGCTTCGCGCGATATACGACGCATCAAGCTGCTCGGGTGAATACAGCTTCGAGGAGCGCATGGGCTGCGGATTTGGAGCCTGCATGGGCTGCAGCTGCAAGACGAAATACGGAAACAAACGCATATGCAAGGACGGCCCCATACTCAAAAAGGAGGAGATAATATGGTAGATCTTTCGGTAAAGCTTGGAAACGTAGCGCTTGACAATCCGATAATCCCTGCAAGCGGCACCTTCGGCTACGGATACGAATTTTGCGACTTTTACGATATAAACATACTCGGAAGCATCTCCTTCAAGGGCACGACAAAGGAGCCGAGATTCGGCAATCCCACCCCGCGCATAGCGGAGTGCACCGCCGGACTTATAAACTCGGTCGGACTTCAAAATCCGGGCATAGACAAGGTGATATCCGAGGAGCTACCGAAGCTGCGCAGCTGCTTTTCAAAGCCGCTTGTCGCAAACATCAGCGGCTTTTCGATAGACGAATACGTATACTGCTGTCAAAGGATGGACAAGGAGGAGCAGGTCGGCATAATCGAGCTTAACGTAAGCTGTCCAAACGTCCATAACGGCGGAATGGCGTTCGGAACGTCGCCCGAGGCTGCCGCCGAGGTAACGAAAGCGGTAAAGGCGGTAACAACAAAGCCGGTATTCGTCAAGCTCTCGCCCAACGTCACCGATATATCCGAGATAGCACGTGCGTGCGAGGCTGCAGGAGCTGACGGTATAAGCCTTATAAACACCCTGCTCGGCATGATGATAGACCTCAGAACAAAAAAGCCGGTGATAGCGAACAAGAAGGGCGGTTTTTCCGGCCGCGCGATATTCCCGGTCGCGCTCCGTATGGTATATGAGGTATACGAGAGTGTAAGCATCCCGATAATCGGCATGGGCGGCGTATCGTCCGCCGAGGACGTGATGGAGATGATGCTCGCAGGAGCATCGGCGGTACAGGTAGGCGCGGAAAATCTTGTAAATCCCTACGCCTGCAAGGATATAATAGAAGCACTTCCCGCCCTGCTTGAGAAGCACGGCGTGGGATCAATTTCGGATATAATAGGAGGAGCTCACAGATGAACAAGGACGTCATCATAGCCTGCGATTTCAGCAGTGCCGAAGCAGTTTACAATTTTCTCGATCTTTTCAAGGATGAAAAGCCCTACCTTAAAATAGGCATGGAGCTTTACTACGCAGAGGGGCCTGCGATAGTGCGCGAGATAAAGAAGCGCGGACACAAGATATTTCTCGATCTGAAGCTTCACGACATACCGAACACGGTAAAAAAGGCAATGAGCGTGCTCTCATCGCTCGACGTGGATATGTGCAACCTGCACGCGGCAGGCACCGTCCCCATGATGGAGGCGGCAATAGAGGGGCTCACACGTCCCGACGGAACGCGCCCTCTGCTCATAGCTGTAACACAGCTCACATCCACCTCCGAGCAGAGAATGAAAGAGGATCTGCTCATCGACCGCCCGATAGACGAGACGGTCATGCACTATGCGCTCCGCGCAAAGGAGGCAGGACTCGACGGAGTCGTATGCTCTCCGCTTGAGGCCGGCAAGGTAAAAGATACCTGCGGAAAAGAGTTCCTCACTGTAACTCCCGGAGTAAGATTTGCCGACGGAGACGTGGGAGATCAGGTAAGAGTGACGACACCGGCACGCGCACGCGAGATCGGCTCCGACTTTATCGTGGTTGGACGCCCGATAACGCAGGCGGAGGATCCGGTTGCGGCATACAGAAGATGCGTTAAAGAGTTTTTAGGATAAAATACAGACAAACAGATAGGTAACGGAGGAAAAAACAATGGAAAAGCTTATAGCAAAGGATCTGCTTTCGATAGGAGCCGTATTTTTCAGACCCGATCAGCCCTTCACGTGGGCAAGCGGAATAAAGAGCCCGGTATACTGCGATAACCGCCTCACACTCACCTCGGTAAAGGTCAGAAACGACGTCGAGAACGCACTTGCGGAGGTTGTACGCCGCGAATATCCCGAGGCCGAGGTGCTGATGGGCACAAGCACCGCCGGAATCGCTCACGCAGCGATAGTCGGTCACATCCTCGGTATGCCTATGGGCTACGTGCGCTCGGGCGCAAAGGATCACGGTCGCGGAAACCGCATCGAGGGCAAGCTCGAGGCAGGCGATAAGGTCGTCGTTATAGAGGATCTGATCTCCACCGGCGGAAGCGTCATCGAGGTAGTCGAGGCTCTGCGCGAGGCAGGAGCCGAGGTGCTCGGAGTCGTCAGCATATTCACCTACGGAATGAAGAAGGGACTTGAGCGTCTTGCGGCAGCAAACGTTAAGAACACAAGCATCACAAACTTTGATACAATAGCCGAGGTAGCGGCAGAGGAGGGCTACATCGCCTGCTCGGATATCGAGCGCCTTATCGCCTTCCGCAACAATCCCCAGGATGAAAGCTGGATAGGAGGAACAAAATGAGAAGTCTCATTGACATACTCGACCTTTCCACCGAAGAGATAGACGAGCTGATGGATCTTGCCGAGGATATAATCGCACATCCGGAAAGCTACCGAGACATATGCCGATACAAGAAGCTCGCGACGCTGTTCTTCGAGCCCTCAACGCGCACAAGGCTCAGCTTTGAGGCTGCCATGATGGAGCTCGGCGGAAACGTTCTCGGCTTTTCGGAGGCAAACTCCAGCTCTGCCTCAAAGGGCGAGAGCGTCGGCGACACCGTAAAGGTGGTAAGCTGCTACGCCGATATAATCGCAATGCGCCATCCTAAGGAGGGCGCACCGATGGTCGCCGCAATGAAATCGGACGTTCCCGTGATCAACGCAGGCGACGGCGGACACAATCACCCGACGCAGACGCTGACCGATCTTTTCACCATAAGAACAGAAAAGGGTCGTCTTGACAACCTTACGATAGGCTTCTGCGGAGACCTGAAGTTCGGCCGCACGGTGCACTCACTGCTTTGTGCGATGTCAAGATACGAGAATGTCAAATTCGTGCTCATCTCCCCCGAGGAGCTGCGCCTTCCCAGCTATCTTTTAAAAGATATGCTGACAAAG
>CAZSUR010000046.1:2148-8609 GCA_964610075.1 uncultured Lachnospiraceae bacterium | reverse complement strand
CGAAACGGACTTTAATTGCAAAGATTAAAATAAACGACACGGATATATGGCTCCGTGTCAAGGGGACGGTGTCCTTTCGTTCCTCTGAACCGGTTGCACCGAAACCGTTTCTATCACAGACCTTTGCGCGGAAAATTCCTCGCTCGCCCTCACCCGGACAGGTGCGCACGAGCACGGCGTTCACCGCAGGACCGTATAGAAAATTTCATTGCAATTTGCTTGCTCCCATCGTAAAAATATTCGGAAATTTAAGCGTCGAAGCAGCCCTCAAACACCTGTGAAATTTTCCGAATACAGCTAAAATTCGCTTCATTATCATATCATATAAAGAGAAAATTGTCAAGTAATCGCGCCTTTCGAAAAGCGCTGTCAAACCGCGTCCGAACGAAGATCTCGGATCGTTCACAAATGTTCACAATATGTTATTTTTTTCACCTGTCGATCACGTGTCGATCACGCGCCCAAATGCATTTTTAACACATAATTTACTTTTTTGTCATTTGTAAACAAAAAACCAATTTATATTCCCGATTTTATCGGCTATAAATCAATTTCGGACACAACATCTTGCGATTTGTCAACAAAAGGATCAACGTCGCATTCGTCCCGAATATGCCCGAAACGATATTTCACGAGCGGTTTTCAAAACTTTTTTGTATGTCAAAACTGCACAAATTTCGGACTTATTTTTTTACACATGTACAAGTTGCACAAAAAGCGTTTTCGGGCTCCTTTTTCAAAGATTTTCCTCTGTTGTTGACATAGCTTCCGCAAAAATGGTATAATCTCGGTAAGCTACGAATCAATATCGGAGGTAAAGATGAACAACAGCTTTTACGCTATGATTTTTCGCCAAAAGCATATAAAGAGATGGGGGCTTATGCGCAACTCGTATCCGGAGAGCCTCTCCGAGCATACGATGGAGGTCGCGGTTCTTGCGCACGCACTCGCGCTTATAGGAAACAAGCGCTTCGGCCGCGACTACTCGCCCGAGCGCGCGGCTCTGCTCGCCCTATATCACGACGCCCCCGAGGTGCTGACCGGAGATCTCCCCACACCGCTAAAATACTTCAGCCGCTCGATTCGCTCAGGATACGCCGAGATCGAGGACAGCGCGGTGGACAGCCTGCTCCAAAAGCTCCCGGAGGAGCTTCGAAGCGATTATTCGGCACTACTGCGCCCGTCCGGTGAGGATGAAAAATACAAGAGCATCGTAAAGGCTGCGGACAAGCTGTGCGCGTATATAAAATGCATCGACGAGGAAAAGTGCGGCAATACCGAGTTCCGCAGCGCAAAGCTGTCGACCGAAAAGGCGCTGCATGAGAGCGACTGCCCGGAGCTTAAATATTTCATCGACAATTTCCTCGCTCCGTTCGAAAAGAATATAGATGAGTTTTAATTAAGTTTATTCGCCCGCTCTCTCCGCTATAACCTCGGGGAGAGCGGCAAAATAACACCCCGACAAGGCGGAAGACACACGCAAAGTGTACTTCTTCCCCGTCGGGGTGTTCGTTTTGCTTTTTTCGCCAATCTGTCCGAGGTGCGAGGGTACTTTCCGACTCCAAGCCACCACTTCGGCTCACGCCTCAGATGCAGTGATAGTCACGCCAACAGAGCGTACAGCTCGTCGAAGCCTCTGCAGATGCGCGGACGTTATGTCAGCAAAGCGTATAGCTCATCGAAGCCTCTGCAGACAGCGGCGGCTCCGGCAGCTTCAAGCTCACCCGGAGATGCGAAGCCCACCTCCAGCCCGATGGCATCGAGCCCGCATTCACGTGCGCCCTCGATATCATGACGGCGATCGCCTATCATAACGGCGCTCGAAGGATCATCCACCTCGAGCCGAGTGAGCACTTCACGTATCACGTCTCCCTTGGTGACGATGCCGTTCTCCGGCTCGCTGCCGACGGCAACCGTGAAAAATCGGTCGACCGAGAACATCCTGAGCGTTTCAAGCGCGAACGGAGTCGGCTTCGACGTCGCGAGCGCAAGCACCCGTCCGCAGTCCTTAAGCCTGCGAAGCAGCTTCTCCGTTCCCGGCAGGAGGCGATTTTCGTATATTCCCTTCTCTACGTACCGCTCGCGGTATTTTTTTATTGCATACCTCATCTGCGTCTCGTCCATCTTGTAGACACCGCCGAACGACTCCTCAAGCGTCGGGCCGATAAAATGCTCGAGCGCCGAGAGTTCCGGCTCGTCGATGCCGCACGCGGCAAGCGCGTACTGCACCGATTTGGTTATACCCTCACGCGGATCGGTAAGCGTTCCGTCAAGATCAAAAAGCAGGTATTTTTTGTCCTTCATATCCAATCACCCACACACATCAAAGCTCTATATCCTCAAAGGAGAATATATCGTCATCGTCGCCTTCCTTCACCTCGGTCGTTGCAACGCCTCCGACCACCTCGGCAAAGGAGGCCTGCGGATTCTGATAAAGTATGTTCAGCACCGTAATATAGTCACGTATTATCTCTCGCGGAGTTATAAGCGTCTCGGCTCCGGCGCGCGACAGCCTCGATCTGAGGAAATCCATCACGTCCGCGTCGGTCACACGCGCCTCCCACGAATAGTTTTGAGAATGAAGCTGCGTTATTCTGTTTATAAGCGCCAGCAGCTCGTTGTCGGAGAGGCGGCGCAAACGGATAAGCGGCCCCATCATGTTCTGATATTCGCCGCCGAAGTCGCCGTCGTTCAGCCTGCTGTACAGCGCCTCGTAGCTGTACAGTCCGCGACGCGGATCCTCGAGAAACTGCGGCGTTCCGCCCATTATAACGGCAAGCCCGGGAGCTCTGCCCTGGAGCGTGTCATTGAATATGGCGAGTATCTTCTCATAGTTGTTCTCGCGCGATATCCTGTTCGGGATCTTGTACAGATTAACACATTCGTCGATCATCACGACAAGTCCGCGATAACCGGTCTTTTTCGCAAAAACGGCAAGCAGCTTTATCGCATCGTACCAGCTGTCGTCGTCGATAATGCTTCCGACTCCGAGCTCGCGTCGAGCCTCGCTTTTCGTCGGATACTCTCCGCGGAGCCACTTCATGCAACAGCTTTGCAGCTCGTCGTTGCCGTCGAGATACGCCCGGCAGTAGAGGTCGAGTATACGTGCAAAATCAAAGCCGCCGACCATCTCCTCAAGCTCTCGCGACAGCGCGTATATCCGCGCCGACATCTCGCTGCGGTATGACGGAGCATCCGGCGTTATCCCCTCGGAGGCGAGCGCCGAGCGGAGCCCCGACAGCCACCTCGAGATGATGCTTTGAAGCGCGCCTCCGTCCGGCGACGCCTTTGAGGAAAGATTCTTCACAAGCTCGCGATAGGTTGCAAGTCCCGTCCCCTTCGAGCCACTGAGCCTCCGCTCGGGAGAGAGATCGGCGTCCGCACAGATAAAGCCCTTTTCAAGCGCATAGCCGCGCATAAGCTGCAAAAGAAAGCTCTTTCCGCTTCCGTATTTTCCTATTACAAACCGCATCGAGCTTCCGCCCTCATCCACCGTTTCAAGGTCGGAAAGCAGAGCCGCTATCTCCTTGTCTCTGCCTATCGCAACGTACGGAGTTCCGACGCGCGGAACAACTCCGGCTCCGAGCGAGAGCAGCAGCGACGAAAGTATTCTTTTCGGTATTTTTATCTGTTCAGCCATTCTTCAAGCTCCTCTTTGTAATCGGGTATAACGGAATAGATTCCGTTTTCTTCATCATATTCAACGGCGATATCACCGATAATATCATAGCAAAATTCGTTAAGCAGCTCAGCGAAGGTTTCGGGAAGGAGGCTTCGCTGTTCGGCAAGCTCCGCTATGCGCGCGCTGTCCCCCGACAGCACCGCCGCGATCCCGGCAGCGGCAAGCTCGCTGTCATCGAGTATAACCGAGCTGCCACCATGTGGCAAATTCGATGCGTTCGAGCTCGCATTTGCAGCGTTTGGCGGAACGTCGAACGCGCTCGGCGCGCCTGCTGACAAGCTTGATTTTGCGGTCATTGCCCTCGGCGCATCAGCACTTGAGTCCGTGCTTTCTGCACTCGATGCACCCACTACGGCAGGAGATGCGTTTGATTCCCCGACTGTAACCGCATCCGGATATGTAATCGACGTATCCGACGCTCCACCCGAAGCGTGCGAAGCCGCGCGAGCCGAATCGTGCGCACACAAGCGCTCGCTTGGCATTGCATCAAACGAGCTGTATACCGCGTCGGTCGCAGCCGACGCTTCACTCGATGTCCCGGTCAGCACATCCGATCCGCGCACGCCGCTGCAAGCTTCGTCAATAGCTTCGGATTTATCCGCAGCCTTGTCCGCCGCTTCGCCGGTGGAGTTATCCGCGGATGAATCCGTTCTTTCAGTTGCCTCACAGCGAGCCTCATCATAAGCTCCGGCAACCGCATCTCCGCCGCGTGCGCTCTCACGCGCGAGCCGTGCATCACCATGCGCGGTATCGCGAGGCACATCTCCGTGCGAGCCTAT
This sequence comes from uncultured Lachnospiraceae bacterium, assembly GCA_964610075.1. Taxonomy (GTDB): domain Bacteria; phylum Bacillota; class Clostridia; order Oscillospirales; family CAG-272; genus CAZSUR01. The sequence continues at coordinate 4,148 of CAZSUR010000046.1, read as the reverse complement.
ACGTCCGCGGTCAAGCGCGGACATCTCATCGGTCGGCACCTCGTCGAAAGCATCGGTAAGCAGCCGCGCCGTATCCCACGCCGTCTCGTCGATCCGAGCCGCCGCCTCGCTCGACAACTCCTCGGATATGCGCTCGTACCTCTTTTCATACTCGGGCACCGGCTGAAGCTTGCGCTTCTTCTCCTGCTTTGCCCTACGTTTAAACGGCTCGAAATACTCGTCCACCGCACGCTTCAGATACACGTCCATATTCGATATTCTGTATCGGCTCTTTATCGAAAGCAGGGCGCGGATATTGTTCTCGATATATTTCTCCGTATCGTTTGCGGCGTATCGCAGCTCGATCGAGCGCGTGCAGGAGAGATATCTCACCCTTATCCTACGCTTTACGTCGTATGCACAGAGAGCACCGTTGTAGGCATCTCTCACCGTGACCGTTTCAGCCAGCTCAAGCCCATGGCTCACAATCCTGCTCGGAGGGGTGTCCCTCTCGTCCTCGAGCTTGGAGAAGGCGTGAACGAACGCCCTTTTCATATGCTTTTCAAAGAACGCTCTGTTCTCATCGGTCACGTATTTGCTGTTCCTCCAATTGAAGGTGAGCCCGATACTGTAAAACGCCCCGGCAAAGGATGCGCTGTCGGCAGAACAGCCCGCGTAAAACTCCTTCAGCGTCGATTGACGCATGAGCGTATCCAAAAAGTCGGACACTATGTCAAGCGGAAGCGACACCTTGTGCAAAAGGCAGTAGTCGCACACCCACTCGCACAGATATCTGTCAAGCTTCGGATGCTTCTGCCGATATGCCGCCCAGATGCGGCAGAGCTCACGCACGCCGTCGCGCGGAAGCAGCTTGTCCGGCAGATTTATTATCTCGTATATATAAAGTAAAATATAGCTGAAATCGGTATCCGGATACTCGCCACGGCGCACCATGCCACGCCAAAAAAGATACCAATCAAGCTGATGGCTTGAAAGCTGATCGTACTGCGGCGTAAAGGAAAAATAGGGCACCCGCTCGCAGCTTTTGCCGGAGGCGCCAAAATATCGCTCCGCGTCCTTGCGGAAGCGCCCGTAAAAGGTATATCTCGAGGGCCACATGAGTATCTCAACTCCGCAGATAAGCGGATTGTCGGTCGGCTCATAGCTTTCGCACAGCTCCTCGCCCGCGGGTATAACGGGCGCACGATAGCTTGAGCCGTGCGAGCCGAGCGGCATTGCTCCGAGTGTGATATGCTCGGTGTTTGACTCAAGCGTACGCCTCGGTGGCACGGTCACGTTGCCTCTGCCGTCCGGCGCAGTTGTGCCGACGTCGACGGTAGATGTGTCAAAATCGTCCGTTCGAGCGTTGACTCTCGCCGTATCCTCGATGGATGCACGCTCGCCGCCGAAAATGTCAGACTCGCCGCGACCGCGTGCCGGATCGGCATTGTCCGCTACACTCCTGCGTCTTGCGCTTGCTCTCGGTCGAGCGAAGCTGTCAAGCTCGTCGAAAAATCCATCCTCGTCAAATCTTCGCGTGCTCACACTTCGCGCCGCCAAATCCGCAGCTTCGTCTCTCTCGACGTTTACGCGCGCCTTCTTGTCGTAATAGTCCTTTTCCATGCTTGAGAGCAGCTCGCGCGCCCTCCTAAGCCTTGACTCGGCTGTGCTGTCGTCCGGCTCGCAGATCCGCTCGCCCGAGCGTTCAGGCGAGCCGGACGAGACGACCTCGACCGTATCAAACACGCCACCGGCACTCGGCGGCGTAGGCTTGCGCTTCATGCGAGCGCGTGGAAGTATCATATCGGTGCTCCAAAACTCATCCGCTTCGGAAATATTGTTTTTCTTCTTATCATCCGGCATAAAAGCACCTCTGTTTTTATATAATTTACGTATACCGATACAGGCACACGAAAGCCGACATCCTAACTAATAAATTTTATCACATTGACAAAGCACTGTCAAGGACACGAGCAAAGGATATCCCGTGGCATCTATTGACAAGAGCGGGATATTTCTAT
>CAZSUR010000046.1:0-2138 GCA_964610075.1 uncultured Lachnospiraceae bacterium | reverse complement strand
CAAAGCCTCACAGCCTAAAGGAAGGGTATGATATAAATGAAAATATTGGTATTGGCAGGCGGCATGAGCCCGGAGCGCGACGTATCGCTCTCCTCGGGCAGTCTGATAGCCAACGCTCTCGCGCGGCGCGGCCATCGCGTGATGCTGCTTGACGCTTACGTGGGAACGGATACGGTCCCTGCGGATATGGATGAGCTTTTTTCGCAAAAATGCGATTACTCGCACACAGTTCCGGCGCACGAGCCGGATCTTGAGGCGCTGAAAAGAGAGCACGGTATCGGTGATTCCCTGCTCGGCAGAAACGTGATCGAGTGCTGCCGCGCAGCGGACTGCGTTTTCGTCGCAATGCACGGCGGAATGGGCGAGAACGGTATGCTTCAGGCTACCCTCTCCGCACTCGGAATAAAATTCACCGGAAGCGATTATATAGGTTGCCTTCTGGCGATGGATAAGAATCTAAGCAAGCGAATGATGGCCCAGGACGGCATCCCGACAGCGGAATGGGTAGTATCCGACGCCGACAAGGTGACGGCGGACGAGATCGCAAAAACGATCGGCTTCCCGTGCGTGGTTAAGCCCTGCGGCTGCGGATCCAGCGTCGGCGTGTCGATAACCGAGCAGCCGGAGGAGTTTGAGGCAGCTCTCGCTTACGCCTCAAAATACGAGCGCACCGTGCTCGTTGAGAAAAAGGTATCCGGAAGAGAGTTTTCGGTCGGCGTTCTCGGAGATCGCGCTCTGCCTCCGATAGAGATAGTACCGAAAAACGGCTTCTACGACTACGCAAACAAGTATCAGAGCGGTCAAACTACCGAGATATGCCCGGCATCGCTCACACCCGAGCAGCTTGAGCGGATATCCGACTACGCGGTACGTACGCATCGCGCGCTCGGGCTCGGAAGCTATTCGCGCGTGGATTTCATACTCGACATCGAGACAAACGACTTCGTATGCCTCGAGGCGAACGCGCTCCCCGGCATGACCCCGACGAGCCTGCTTCCGCAGGAGGCGGCAGCCGCAGGGATAAGCTACGAGGAGCTCTGCGAAATGATAGCAAACTCAGCTAAGTAATATATTCCGCGAAAGCGGTAAGGCACTTATATCGAGGCAAGCCAACGAAGCAACAAATACGGCGCCGGCATCGCATCGATCGGTGTGGGTCAACACCGCGCCGTTAGACAAAGCAACAAAATAAAGGTCTGCACAACCGTGCAGACCTTGTTTTTTGCCGCCACCTTATCGCTTTGCGCTTTCGCGAGGTGAGATTGCGTCGCGCAACTTAATCTGCCACTTTTTACGCAGCGAGATTTTGCTTTGCGCGAGTTTGCATAATGCGGTCTCTCAAACGCACATCTCGGCTTGGCGCAGTCGTCCGCGCACCCCATCGCATGGCGGATCATTGTGCGCCATAGCTTTGCGCGGCGCAAGCGACCGTGCAGCTCGGAGCCATATGACCGGGCGCGTTGCGTTTTCTCAACGTATAACTCGGCACCTCGATCAGCCCGTCTTGAAGTATTGCGTGCGGCGTTTTCTTGCATCACACAGTTTTGCCATCATACAGCCTACCACCGCACCCTCGTCACAGTTGATCGACGGCTACGGTGAATATTATCATAGAAACAATATCACCGCCAAACGCATGACCAAAAAATGCGTTTGCGCCATCCTTGTCATATCGCCGCCACCGTGCTTGCCGTCTCACACAGCGCGTAGCCGTCACCTCGTGCGCCCTCGAGCCGCGCTCCGCGTGTATGCACTCCCCTGCGCCAGCGGAGGTGAGGGTGCGGCATTCTCTCCGCTCTCTCCGCCGTCGGCTTCTCCGTGCGCACCGAGGATATTCTTCAAAAGTATCGCCGCTATCGGGAAAAGGAACATCCCTCCGAGCCCCATCGCCTTATATCCGGCGTACATCGAGACAAGCGTAACGAGCGGATGCAGCCCGATGCTGTTTCCCACCACACGCGGCTCGACTATCCTCCGCGCAAGCGTCACGACAGCATATATTATAAGCAGCCCGAAGCCCACGTAGTAGTTGCCGCGTATGAGCAGCACCGCTGCCCACGGCAGAAGTATAGCTCCCGCTCCTATTACCGGAAGCGCATCCAGCACCGCTATAAGCACCGCGAGCGTCAGCGCATAGT
>CAZSUR010000045.1:0-8885 GCA_964610075.1 uncultured Lachnospiraceae bacterium | reverse complement strand
GAGGAGAGCGGAATATTCGCACTACCGCAGCTACTGCGGCTATGCGGAGATGAGCTGTCCGACGTTAAGGTAAAGGATGAGGAAAATATTGTGTCCTTTCAGACCGACAACGGCCGCGCGGTCGTTATGCTCTCGCGCGACGGTACACTTATATCTATCGACGCGACGATAAACGGAACGAGCATGAAACTCACGGTGATATCCGATGACGCGGATATATAGAAACATCTTTAAAAAATTAACAAATTATTATTGCAATAATCTCCGAAACAAGCTATAATCGTCACGTAAGGTAAAATAAATCGTGATAGGAGATTTTAAAAATGTTTTTCTTAGAAGAAGCACAGCAAGCTCAGCAGGGCTCCTCGATAATGACCATCGTAATGCTCGTTGTTATTATCGCGGTATTTTATTTTGTAATGTACCTTCCCCAGAAAAAGCAGGAAAAGAAGATCACCTCCATGCGTGATAATCTTCAGGTAGGAGACGAGATCACAACAATCGGCGGAATTATCGGACAGATAATCAGCATAAAGGAAGAAACCGTTCTTCTCGAGACAAGTGCTGACAAAACAAAGATCCGTGTACTCCGTTCTGCCGTTAAGACGGTAGACGTAAAAGCAGAGGATGCGGTAAAATAAATGCATAACCGTTGCCTGTCTTTCATAGAGTGGTTATAGACAATAACCATTTTAAAGCGAGGTAACAGGCTTATGAATACCGATATCCCGGTAAATTGTTTAAAGGCGGCGCTCATATCGCTTATTGCATCTATGCTTATGCTGATGTTGGGATGTGCCGCTGTGTGCAGGACTGCCGATCCAAAGCAGCACCTTGCCGTAATTGCATATACAGTTTTGTTTTTGGGAAGCGCCGCAAGCGGATATGTCTCCGCTCGGCTTCAAAAGGAGCGTTGCCTGATATGCGGAGCTGTAAGCGGTGCAATATACGGAGGGGTGCTGCTTATTGTTTCCGCATTCCTCCGAAACGAGCGCAGCATAAGCTTCGGCTATGCCGTGATCGCGTTCGCGGCGATCATCGTAATATCGCTTGTTTTCGGAAAGCTTGGAGCTCCACGCTCCCCCTCCCCTGCCAGACGCCGGCGCGAGCTGCGACGGAAGTATATGCAGGGATAGAGCGCGGCGCAATAACAGCGGCAAGCGTAGCGATAGCGCGATGGTGGCGTGAGCACAAGTACACGAGCGCCGCTGTATTGGCACAGTAGTTTGCGGTGGAGGCGAAAATATCTGCACCTCCACCGCAAACATATCTGCAATCTCCTTTTGCGAGCAGATCGCTCATAACCTCGAAATATACGGCGCAAGAGGCGCTCATACACACAAAAACATCCGCGGTACTGCACCGCGGATGTTTTTTCATCATATTATATTATTCGGTCACGTATCTGACGTCGCCGGTCTTATCTACCGCCTCAGCCGTGATCACGATCTCCTTTACGTCATCGCGCGAGGGAACGGTATACATAACGTCGGTCATGATACCCTCCATTATCGAACGAAGGCCTCGTGCTCCGGTGTTCTGCTCTATCGCCAGCTCCGCTATTCTCTCAAGCGCGCCGTCGGTAAAGGTGAGCTCCACACCGTCCATCGAAAGAAGCTTCTTATACTGCTTGGTTATAGCGTTCTTCGGCTCTTGCAGTATACGAACGAGCGCATCTCTGTCAAGATTCTGAAGTCCGACGATGACCGGAAGTCGGCCGACAAGCTCCGGAATAAGTCCGAACTTGACTATATCGTGAGCGGTAACGTCCTTATATACGTCACAGCTACGCTTCTCCGCCTTGCCCTTGATCTCGCTGCCGAAGCCTATACCCTGCTTTCCCTTTCTCTGCTCTATTATCGAATCGAGCGTATCAAACGCTCCGCCGCAGATGAAAAGTATATTCTCGGTGTTTATCTGTATAAAATCCTGATTCGGGTGCTTTCTGCCGCCCTGCGGAGGAACGTTCGACACCGTTCCCTCAAGGATCTTCAGAAGTGCCTGCTGAACGCCCTCGCCGGAGACATCTCTCGTTATAGAGCGATTCTCGCTGCGTCTGGATATCTTATCTATCTCATCGATATATATGATACCCATCTCAGCCTTTTCTATATCATAATCCGCACTCTGTATCAGGCGCAAGAGTATGTTTTCAACGTCCTCGCCGACGTATCCCGCCTCGGTAAGCGTGGTCGCGTCAGCAATAGCAAACGGTACCTTCAAGGTCTTTGCCAGGGTCTGCGCCAGAAACGTCTTTCCAACTCCGGTAGGGCCGAGCAGAAGCACGTTGCTCTTCTGCACCTCGACCTCGTCAGAGGCGTCCGCCGCTTTGCCCGAGCTCTTATTGCCCAACTGCAGTATTCGCTTATAGTGATTGTAAACCGCAACAGATAAGGTCTTTTTCGCTTCATCCTGACCTATAACGTATTCATCCAAAGCTGCTTTGAGCTCGCTCGGCTTCGGAAGGCTGTCGTAATCAAGCATACTGCCGCTTTTGCTTGAGGCTCTCATCCTGCTGTTATGCTCGTCAACAAGCTGATTGCACGCCTCAAGGCAGTTGTTGCATATATACAAGCCCGTAGGGGATGGGATAAGATATCTTACCTGCGACTCAAGGCGTCCGCAAAAGTCACAATACAATGCGTTGCCCGTGTCCTTGTCACTGCTATTTGCCATTATAAATAACCCTTTTGCTCACACAGCGTGAGCCTGTTATCCTCTCTTTGATATAAAAGCTTACGGACGCTTCGAAATAACACGGTCTATAAGTCCGTATTCGCAAGCCTCCTCGGCTGTCATGAAGTTATCGCGGTCGGTGTCGCGCTCGATCACCTCAAGCGACTTTCCGGTATTCTCCGCAAGTATCTTATTGAGATTGTCCTTTATCTTCAACATACGCTCGGTATGTATCTTTATGTCGGAGGTCTGACCCTGCATTCCGCCGAGCGGCTGGTGAATCATTATCTCGCTGTTCGGAAGAGCAAGCCTCTTACCCTTAGCTCCGGCAGAAAGAAGGAACGCGCCCATGCTTGCAGCCATACCTATACATATAGTCGATACGTCGCACTTTATAAAATTCATGGTGTCGTAAATAGCCATTCCCGAGGTTATAGAGCCTCCGGGGCTGTTTATATAAAGATTGATATCCTTATCTGGATCCTGCGCTTCAAGGAAAAGGAGCTGTGCAACAACAAGCGATGCGGTGACATCGTTTACCTCGTCTGCCAAGAAAACGATTCTGTCATTAAGCAGTCTTGAATAGATATCGTATGCGCGCTCGCCGCGATTTGTTTGCTCGATTACTGTTGGTACAAGTGCCATTTTTCTTACCTCACCTTTCTTTGAATAACCGTTCTCAGAAACAACATGCGGAACCTTTATCCGGCTCCGCAATGATGTAACTTAAAAATCGATTCTGCTTTTAGGCAGAGGGAGATAGTTTCCCTCTGCGTCAAAGCATAAATTATTTGTCTTCCTTTTTTGCCTCGGCAGTCTTCTTTGTCGAAGTCTTGGAGGATGCGGACTTTGTGCTTGTGCTCTTCTTTGCAGCCGGCTTTTTAGCTGCTGCGGAGTCGGTTGTCGTCTTCTTCTTTGCAGTAGTAGACTTGGAGGTCGTGCTCTTCTTCTTCGGAGCTTCCTCTCCCTCTGTCTTCTCTGTTATCTTCGCGTTTGCACGAACGAATTCAACAGCCTTACGTACCTTAACATCAGCCTTTATCATCTCGGGATCAATCTGGGGGCGAACAGCCTCTACGTCGATATTATATGCATTGGCGATATCGGTATATTCCTTCTCAACGTCAGCCTCGTCAGCCTCGATTCCCTCGAGAGCCGCAACCTTCTCAAGTGCGAGTCTCGTCTTTACCTGCTGCTCTGCGCGGGGTCTAAACTGTCCGCGAAGATCGTCAAGGGTCATACCGGTGTACTTTGTGTACTGGCTGAGATCAAGTCCCTGCATTCTGAGGCGATTGTCGTAATCACGAAGGCTGTTCTCGACCTCGCTGTCTATCATTGCAACGGGGATATCAGCCTCGAGATTTGCAACAAGCTCCTCCATGAGCTTTTCGTCGGTTACGTTGTCAGCCTGTCTTGTGTGCTGCTCTTCGATTCTTGCCTTAACCGATGCTTTATATTCAGCCAACGTATCGAATTCGGATACGTCCTTTGCAAACTCGTCGTCAAGAACGGGAAGCTCGTTGAACTTAATAGCGTTGAGCTTTGTCTTGAATACTGCGGGCTTTCCCGCAAGCTCCTTTGCGTGATACTCTTCCGGGAAGGAGAGCTCAACGTCAAACGCATCACCGGGGTTGTGTCCGACGATCTGCTCCTCGAAGCCGGGGATAAAGTGTCCGGAGCCGAGCTCGAGCTCGTAGGTCTCGCCCTTGCCGCCCTCGAATGCAACACCGTCGGTGAAGCCCTCGTAGTCGATAACGGCAATATCGCCTGTCTGTGCGGCACGATCTGTTACGTCTATTGTACGGGAGTTGCGATGACGCACACGCTCGATCTCTGCGTCTACCTCTGCGTCGGTCGTAGGAGTAAGTACTCTGTCAGCCTTAAGTCCCTTATACTTCTTAAGCTCTACCTCGGGCTTTACGTATACGACAGCCTTCATAACTACACCGTTATCGTCGATGGATACAACGTCAAACTCGGGCTGGCTTACTACGTCTGCCTTCGATGCCTCAAGCGCCTCTGTGTATGCATCGGGGAGAACGTCATTCAGCGCATCATCATAGAATACGCCCTTGCCGTACATCTTCTCGATGATATGCTTCGGAGCCTTTCCGCGGCGGAAGCCGGGCACGTTCATTCTCTTTACATTCTTCTTGTACGCTCTGTCAACCGCTGCGTCAAAGGTCTCCTTGTCAATTGTAAATTCGATCTCAACCTCATTGTGCTCTTTTGCGGTTACATTCTTCAAACTCATTTATTCTTCCTCCAAGTAATAATGATCTATATAGTCCTATTTGTATATTGTATCAAATTAAACCGTAAAGTCAATATAATATACCATTTTTTTAAAGTTTGTTAACTCTTTTTTTCAATTATTTTGGGATAAAAGTCCAGATAATCCGCCGATACCATTTCAAATGAAATGCCCTCGTACACGCGCACGGGCGGAATATCGTACACACCGTGTATGTGACCGTAGAAGCATCTTTTAACTTCGTACTCCGAAAGCACGTCCACAAGCTCGCTGCAAACATAATCTCGATATACAGGCGGAAAATGCATGAATGCTATAAGCTCCTTCTCCTCGCCGCAGTCCGCTATCATGCGCCGCGCGCAGTCGATGCTGAGCCGAAGTCGTCCGCACTCTCTTGCGACTATCTTCGCGTAATCCGAGCCGTCAGGCGCGTTCTTGTCGTCGTTGTACCAGCCTCTCGTTCCGCAAATCGCGAAATCCTCGACGATATACGCGTTGTTATAGAGTATATCTATTCGGTCGATGGCGTTCTCATCGAAGAAAGCTTTAAGCTTTGATGCGGTGCCCCACCAATAATCGTGGTTACCCTTGCTTATTATCTTTCTTCCGTTGAGGCTGCGTATAAGCTCAAAGTCGGCCTTCGATTCGGACACGTTCATCCCCCACGATATATCGCCCGGGACTATTACCGTATCCTCGTCCTTTACCGTTTCGTTCCAACGCTCGATTATCTTGTCGGTATATCCGATCCATCTGCTGCCGAACACATCCATTGGCTTTTCGATCGACTGCGACAGATGAAGATCGGACATCGCGTATAAAGCCATCATTTACCTCCGGTATAAAAATTGCCTGCTTTGATTTTTCCGTATAATCCACCCGTCCCGGGAAAAGATAATCTCAAGGAAGGGAGTTGGTATCGCAATGGGTATTTTCGACAGCTTCGACGATATGCGTACGCATACGAGATTGAAGCCTCCGAAGCATATAAAGGGCATACGCTGCGACGTCAGAAGCTGCTCATATCACGACGGTGACAATTACTGCACGGCAAATCAGGTGGCGATAGGCCCCGGCTTTGCCGTATCCTGCACCGATACGGTATGCGCGACCTTCAAGCCGAAAAGCAGCTTATAGACGATCAAAGCTTTGAATAAAGCGCCTTTTTCATCTCATCCGCTTCTATCGCATCCTCCGGATCGAAGCGGATCTTTCTTTTTTCAATTCCGCAAAGCGGAGCCGGTATCTCGACGTCGGTATAGCGGTTCAGCGCATATATCGCATCAAGCTCGTTATCAAAGCTCTCACCGCACAGAGCGCCGTATACGCTGGGCGCGAACTTGTACGGGCTTGCGGTAGATACGACGAGCATCTTGCGCTTCGAATCGAACTCGTCGATATAATTCAGCGCGCACTTGACTCCGACAGCAGTATGCGTATCTATGAGATAGTTGTACTTTTCATAGATGCTCTTTATCGTCTCGGCGGTCATCTCATCGTCGCAAAAATATCCGGTAAAGCTTCTTGCGATATGCTGGAAATCGGCTTTGTCTACCGTGTATTTTCCATCTTTGGCGAGTGACTTCATATATTCTGCCGTAGCCTTGCTTCCGCAGTTCATATACAAAAGTCTCTCAAGATTGCTGGATATAAGTATATCCATCGACGGAGATGTGGTGGTGTAAAAGTCTCTTACGCGGTTGTATTCTCCGTTCTTGAAGAAATCGGTAAGCACGCTGTTCTTATTTGATGCACAGACGAAGTGCTTTATCGGCAGTCCCATATTTTTTGCAAAATAAGCGGCAAGGATGTTGCCGAAGTTACCGGTAGGCACGCACACGTTTATCTCGTCTCCGAGAAGGATGTCCTCGGCTGCAACCATATCGCAATACGCCGATATATAGTAAACTATCTGCGGAACAAGGCGTCCCCAGTTTATCGAGTTTGCACTCGACAAGAAGTATCCGCGAGCGTCAAGCTCTGCTGCTGCGTCCTTATCCGAGAATATCTTTTTGACACCGTTCTGGGCATCGTCAAAGTTACCCTTCACCGAGAACACCGAAACGTTTTCACCCTCCTGCGTTGCCATCTGGAGCTTCTGCACACGGCTGACTCCGTTTACCGGATAGTAGACCGCCATCTTCACGCGATCAACGTCGCGATAGCCCTCAAGCGCCGCCTTTCCGGTATCACCCGAGGTTGCAACAAGAATGTATGCGGTGCGATCCTCGCCCGTCTTTACAAGCGCACGTGAGAGCAGCTTCGGCATTATCTGAAGCGCCATATCCTTAAAGGCGCAGGTTGGGCCGTGCCACAGCTCGAGCACGCGCATCTGCTCTCCGACAAAGGAAAGCGGAGCGGCTCCGCCCGGGAAGCGCGACTCGTCGTACGCCTCGGTGCAATCAGAGAGCAGCTCGTCGTACGTGTATTCGTCCGAAAGGAACATGGACAGAACGTATGCCGCGCGCTCGGGATAGCTCATCTTTATAAGCTTTGCCAAAGCCTCTTCTGTCAGAAGCGGAATATCTGACGGCATGAACAGGCCGCCGTCTCCGGCAAGGCCCTGCTTTATAGCCTGAGCCGAGGATACCTCCTCAACTCCGCCTCTGGTACTGACGTATTTCATTTTTACATCATCCTCACTTGTATAAATTACTCTGAACTCACGGTAAGAGTAGCCGCAAATTTCAATATTTGATCATCTTTCGGTAAAAAAACTTATTTTCACCCTCAATCGACTATATTATAGCAAACGAGGATGCGTTTTTCCACCTTTTGAAAGCATTTTGTCTGTATACACAATTTCGGCAAGTCAAGCCTTGCCCTATTGTGTGAATTTTATATCACGCGAGCCGAGCGTGGTGATATTTTACCGCAATCCGCCGTCAAGACGACACTCACCTTGCGTTAAACGCGCCTTTTATATGATTTATCCTCGCGCCGACAAAGCCTCCCTCGAGGCTTTGGAGCAGTACCTCGACAACGTCGAAGCGAGGCTGCTTTTTTGTGCCGTTTTGACGGATATAAGCCTCTGCCGCCGCCGCGATATGCCTCTGCTTTGCACGATTCACGGCAGCTCCCGGCCTTCCGTAGCGCGAGCCGCCCGGAGTATCGGTTCGGGTCTTGACCTCGACAAAAACAAGATAGCTCTCATCCTCGCATATGACATCTATCTCCTCGTGCGAGCAGTAGACGTTTCGGGCAACGACCGAAAAGCCGAGCCCCTCCATATACCGTGCGGCGATGCTCTCGCCGGCACGTCCGATGCCTATATTACCAAAGCCTTTGCCGCTCATATAAGGCTACGCACCTTACTGACCGTCGCGGCAGTAAACGATTCCGCGAACGCCGTCGACATTTACGGTAACGCCGCTCTTGAGAAGCGAGGTGGCGTTCTCCGCGCCGACTATTACCGGTATATTGAGCGCCTTACCGACTATCGCGGCGGAGGAATCGCGTCCGTCCCTCTCACAGACGATAGCCTTTGCGTATTTGAGCAGATGCAGCACCTTGTCGGTCACGTACGGAACGACAAGTATATCTCCGTCGCGGAAGCGCTCGAGCACCTCGTCCTCGTCCTTGCACACGCAAAGAGTTCCGCAAACGGTCTCAGCTACCACTCCCTGACCGGATACGAGCACGTCTCCGACTATCTGTACCTTTAACATATTGGTCGTACCCGACACGCCTACCGGAAGTCCTGCGGTTATAACGACAAGATCGCCGTACTTGACGACTCCGGTCTTGAAGGTCTCCTCTACCGCGCGGGCGAGGAGCTCGTCGGTGCTGTTCATCTCCTCGATGAGTATCGGGGTGACGCCCCACGACATACTCATATGACGGCAGGTCTTGGCAATAGGCGAGCAGCCTATTATATCTATCTCGGGTCTGAAGCGGCTTATAAGGCGCGCCGTCAGACCGGATTTAGTCACCGTGATTATCGCGGAGGCCTTGA
>CAZSUR010000044.1:5940-8889 GCA_964610075.1 uncultured Lachnospiraceae bacterium | reverse complement strand
ATAAGACGGGCGACGCGAAAATATCTCGATACGCTTTGAGGTATGCAAAAAAGCACCGCCGTTTTACCATTCGGCGGTGCTGATGAGTATGAATGGGTGCGAGACATCGAATCTTGTGGCGTCGACGGATCGCCTTGACGCTTGCTCGCGGCTGTATACAAAACTCCGGCTTAAGATCGGCTTGTTCGCGGCACCGAGCACGTCGGCTAGCTGCGAGAGTTGTACAATGCATCGGCTCACGGTGAGTGGTACGCAATACGTCGGCTCGCGGCTGGCGTGCGGAGCATCAAAACGCGCGGAGATTCGGCGCCAGAAACTCGCTTTTGCTCGGGTTCAGCTTGTAAGTATTAAACGGCATGGTGCTCGAGCGCAGATGGTCGAGATACTCGTTTATGTCGCTCACAAAGGTGAGTGCCGCGTTTCTTTTATACAGCTCCCGACATATGTTTTTCACCCTATACTCCTTTACGGTAGGGCAAGGGTGCGAGGCGCAGTAAAAGCCGTTTGAATCGGGCATCGGATCGAAATCCGCCGGATCCATCTCGTATATCGAGAGATTCGAGTCGTTTCGCAAGAACTCGGCGGCGTTGTGTATATCGGTGACTACATTCGCGACTATTCTGTGGCTTCCGGTGTATGAGTCGTACATATATGTCCGCACATCCTCCTCGCTCGAAAAGATATCCGAGCGTATAACTATCCTGCCGCAGTTGTCGGGAGCTATAAAATTCACAAGCAGCTCCTCGTTTACCGCACGGAGCTGAGGCATAGTTATCCCGAGCACATCGTTCTGTATTATCTTCGGCTTCATCAGCCTTATCTTGCTCTTGTAATCAACGGTAAATATACGCATACGCTTCACCTGCAACGTGTAGTAGTTCTTCGATTTATATTTTACATTGTGTGGGTTTATTTGTCAAACTATATTTGATATTCGGCTCAAATTGTTGCAAACTCACTTGAAAATCGTACCGAAATTTGTTATAATTGACGTAAGGCAGATGCTTCGGTCGGCGTGTACTGCGTCAGCCGGCGCTATCTGCATAAATATACAATGATACGGAGGCAAAAGCTGTATGAAGGATCGAAAAAAAGGCGCAGAAATAAAAGCGGACGCTGTTTTGAAGATAAACGAAGCAATTGACCGTTCGGGCGAGCTCGCACGCGACGAGTGGAGCCGGCTGCGCTCGCAGCTTGTGTCCGAGATAAAGAGCGAGGTGTACGGAACGACCCCTCCGCCGCCAGAATACGTTGTGGGCGAGGTGCTGCACTTTGATTGCGCGGCATACGGAGGAAAGTGCAGCTATTCGCGCGTACAGCTTTCGGCAAAATCAGAGGCGTGCACCTATTCCTTCCCGATACAGCTCCTTTATCCGAGCGGAGCACAGGGACTTCCGTTTATTGTATTTTTGTCCGAGAGCAAGCACCTTACAAACAAGTATCTTCCGGCGGCAGAGCTTGTCGACCGAGGATTTGGGATCGCGTTTTTGTGTGTTGACGATATTCTTTCACCAAACAAGGTGAAGCGCTCGATTGGAGCGTTTTCGGGCAAGCTGTACAGTCGCAGATATACCTGGGGAATAATCTCGGTGTGGTCGTGGGCACTGAGCTGCGTTGCGGACTATATCTACACCAAAGCACGTCCGGATACCGAGCGACTTTCGGTCGCCGGACACGGTGTGCTCGGAGCTGCGGCACTTCTTGCTGCGGCGGATGATACGAGATTTAAGTTTGTGCTTTCAAGCAACTCGGATATATTCGGCGATTCGCTTATGAATAAAATGCCGCAAGATGAGCTTGCCGATATAGCCCGGAGCTCGGGCGGACTTATAGCGCGTGATGCAGCGAAGCGGATAAAGCGCGGAGACGGCTTGCCAATAGACCAGAATTGGCTGCTCGCAGCTATCGCTCCGCGGAGGATATGCATTTCCGCCTCCGCCGACGGTGCCCATTCAAATCCGAGCCTCCGGCGTGAGTGCGTTGAGGCAGCGTCGAGGGTTTATTCGGCGCTCGGACTGCGCGGATACCTGCCGTCGGACGACGAGGCTCGCCTTGACGGAGATATAGTCCTTTCGCTTAAGGGCGGCTCGCCGTTCTTGTCTCGCGATGATTGGAAGCTCTTTACCTCGCTTGTGCAGGATAAGAAATAATACTGCCGCTCACCCTTTTCCGTGCCGCGGAATATATTGGTACGGAGGGGTGAAGAAATGATAATACATACCGTTTCTTCGGGAGAAACTCTGAACGATATCGCATATCGCTATGGGGTTTCTCCCGAAAGCATTATAATAAACAACTCGCTTGACGATCCGAGTAGGCTTACCGTCGGGCAAACGCTGGTCATACTGTATTACTCGATTACGTATAACGTCGCGGCAGGCGATACGCTCGAGAGCATCGCTGAGCGGTATTCGGTGCCACTCTCGCAGCTTTGGCGGAACAATCCGTCTCTCGGCGGAGGGGACAGCATTTATCCGGGTCAGACGATAGTTATAAGCTATCAGGCAGAGCGGCGCGGTGAGCTTGAGACAAACGGCTATATCTATCCCTTTGTGAGCGAGTCAACCTTGAGGCGTACCCTGCCGTATCTTACCTATGTAACTGTATTTTCGTATGGCTTTGATCGGGAGGGCAGACTTATATATCCGGACGACGAGCACGCGCTTAAGATAATATCCGAATACGACGCAAAGCCTATAATGCTGCTGACTACTCTCGGAGAGGACGGCAGCTTTTCAAACGAGCTGTCCGCTTATCTTTTCGGGAATGCGGAGCTCCGAGATGTGCTTATAGACAACGTTATAGCCGTGATGAGCGAGAAAGGCTACTATGGGCTCGATATCGACTTTGAGTACGTGTTCCCGGAGGACGCTGTGGCGTTTGCCGAGTTTGTGCGGAGCGTGCGCGAGAGGCTTGAGCCGCTCGGATATCCGGTGCTGGTGGCGCTCG
>CAZSUR010000044.1:0-5930 GCA_964610075.1 uncultured Lachnospiraceae bacterium | reverse complement strand
CTCCGAAAAATTCGGCGGAGCAGTCGGGGCTTTTGTACGAGGGGCACGACTATCGAGCGCTGGGTGAGGTGGCGGATTCGGTGCTGCTTATGACCTACGAGTGGGGATATACCTACGGCCCGCCGATGGCGGTAGCTCCGCTTAATAAGGTGGCCGAGGTGGTCGATTATGCGATAAGCGAGATACCGGGCGATAGGATATTCCTCGGTATGCCGAACTACGGATACCTTTGGAGACTCCCGTACGTGAAGGGAGAATCGAGGGCGGAGACCATATCAAACGTCGAGGCGGTGGATATAGCTGACGCAAACGGCGCCGAGATTGAGTACGACGACGTGGCGGAAGCTCCGTTTTTCGGATATTTCGGCGGTGGTGGCGAGTACGAGGCGTGGTTTGAGGACGCGCGAAGCGTCGAAGCGAAGCTGACGCTCGCCGGTGCTCGCGGCTTGCGCGGCATATCCTTTTGGAATCTTATGAATTGGTTTCCGCAGAGCTGGATTGTCATAAACGCGCTTTATAACATCGTAAAGCTATAGGCTTTCAGATCCGAAAATGCTCGATACCGCGAGGTTGCGATACCTTTAATACGCAAGCGCGCAAAGAAGCAAGGCTGCGATGGCACGGATCGACAAAACCGAGAAGCTTGCAACTATGCAAAGCAGCAGATGCTCGATGGTGCAACGCCACGAGATTGCGATAGCGCGACGTGAGACGCGAATATGTGAAGCTGAAAGGTAAAATCGGAGCTGTAAAGACAAAGCTGTGTGTGGGCATATATGTATAACCGCGAAGCTTTGATGCCGCGATCGTATGCTGCGGTAAGATTACAAATCCGAAGCTATGATTTTGCAATGATGTGTGAAGCTGTGATAGTATGCTGCGACAAAGCCGCATATCCGATATCGCGAAGTCGTGATTTTGCCACCAACACAGCTTTTTTCGCGCACGAAAAAACCGTTAAGGCTTTTTGCCCTAACGGTTTTGTTGTTTGTTCGGTTTAATATTTCGGATCCTTTATTCCGCTTTCCCAAAGATCGTACGGGCATACCGGAACGTCCGAGACGTAAAGTCCGACGTGGAGCGCTATCTTGTCGGTGAAGCCTGTTCCTCCGACAACGCCTATCGCATCGCCCTTTGTTACCGTGTCACCGGTCTTGACGTTTATCGTATCGAGATGAGCGTAAAGGCTCTTGAGCCCGAAGCCGTGGTCGATTATTACGACCTTTCCGGTGACCTTAAGCTCACCCGTGTAAAGCACGGTTCCGTTGTTGACGGCATATGCCTTATCTCCGCTCTGCGAGAGATACTCGACACCGTTGTGGCGGATCTCAAGTCCGACCGATGCAAGGTTGACGTAAAGTCCGAAGCCGGTCTTTATCGAGCGACCCTTTTCGGCTCCGTTTAAGAAAATTCCGTCCCAAAGCTTTTGGTCCGACTTCTGCTTGAGTATCGGGACTATCGTCTGCTCGAATTCCGCTATCGCGCTCTCCGAGCGGTACGCCGATACGGTAGGAGCCGTTATCGTGCTGTCCTGACGCAGGAAGGTCTTCGGCTCGATATTTACAACCACCGTCTGCGATACCTCGCCGGAGGTTATCGTAAAGGTGTAGGATGAAGCTGTTGGCAGGGTATACTTTATCGGCACGAGCGCCGTTACGTAATCGCCGTCCTGATAGAAGGTCGGCTCGTATTCGATCGACGGCTCGGACGAGAAGGTGAGCTGCGAGAGATCGATGACGTTCTTTCCGCTTATTACAACGAACTCGCCGGGCTGTACCTTGGTCTCGCTTACGTAGAATACCGGCTTCGAGAGCACGTTCGCCGTGAAGCGGTAGGTTGCCTCGCCGTAGTAGGTCGAGCCCTCGACCTGTGTCCATTTTGCAGATATCGCCACGTCAAGCGTTGCGTTCGTCTGGAAAAGCTCGGAGCCGAGATTTTCGTACAGATCGTCGAACACGACCTCGCCGTTCTTGGCTATCGTTACGAATACGTAGTCCGGCTCGTACGAGAAGGAGAGATTGAGATCTCCGACTACCTCGTATTCCTTCACCTCGGTCGCGAGCGAAACGTTTGCGCTGTTCTTGAAGGTTCCGGTGCGCTCTACATAATATTGCCACGACATCGAATCGGGATTAACCTCGCCTGCCGAGAGGGTGAGCTTCGGCGGAACCGAATCCGGGAATATGCTTGCCGCATACTCAAGCTCGAGGAATTTCTCCGCGTAATCGCTTGATATACGGTACGCCGTTCCCTTGTCGTTCAGATAGTAGGCATAATCGGGATTTTCGGTGAAATAGTATTTGTAGGTCGTTTCCTTATCATAGCTTTTGTAAAGCACGGAAAAGTACGACTGCGTCTCGAGAGGATCGGGTACTTTCGATTCCTTCTTCGCCGCGTCGTTCATCTTTAAAAAGAAGTCAATTACGGGCTCGTCTATCGCGGTAGACGAGGACATCGTGCTTTTGTCAAGCGAATATGAGCTGCCGTCGGGCGTCACTATATCAATGCTTGAAACGGCCTTTATATCGACCGGGCAGTTCTGTGCGTAGATATAGTTTCCGATAGCGATGCAAGCCGGAACAAAAGCGATAATGATGCAGATCACCGCAAAAAGCTTTTTATTCATATCGGGTACCTCGTTATGTAAAAAGTTTGATAATAAACTGTCTTAACACCCTACAGTATACACTTTTTTTCGAGCTAAGTCAAGTGAAATGTATATTCTGCACAATCAAGGGGGACTGAGCCCCGGGATGTCTCTGTGCTTTTGACCGAGCTTACGCCATCGATTCGGGCAGCTTTTTGCCTCCGACGATATGGAAATGCAGATGCTTTACCGTCTGGCAGGCATCCTCTCCGCAGTTGGAGATTATTCTGTAACCGCCGGTGAGACCGCATATGCGCGCTATCTCCGGTATCTTCTCGAATATTGCGCCGATTACTTCGCTGTTCGACGCGTCTATATCATTTGCGGATTCTATATGCTCCTTCGGTATCACGAGAACGTGTACGGGTGCCTGCGGATTCACGTCGTGGAAGGCGTATATCTTGTCGTCCTCATATACCTTTGACGAGGGGATCTCTCCAGATATTATCTTACAAAAAATGCACATTTTCAAAACACTCCTTTTCGGTTTTTGTCTATACACGTATATTCTAACACATTTTCATATACTAAATCAAGCTTTGCTTTGCCGGCGCTTGCGTATCATATCCGCGCAGGGCGGAAAACCTATACTTAAACTTTAAATAAAGGTTGACAATTTTGCAAAAAAATATTATAATGATTAAGATTTGATATTTAATAAATGAATACGGAGGAAGTTATAAATGGAAGTAACCAGAGAAACAATAATCGGTGACGTGCTTGATTATGATGTTGAGACCGCTCAGTTCTTTTTCGAGATCGGTATGCACTGCCTCGGATGCCCTGCATCGAGAGGAGAGAGTATAGAGGCTGCGTGCGCTGTACACGGTACCGACGCAGACGAGCTTGTCGCCAAGATCAACGATTATTTCAGCAAGAAATAAGTTATCGGGCTGTGATGGCATAAGCTTCATCACAGCCCTGATTTTATTTTATGAACGTAAGAATAGACAAACGTCTTGAATGTGTTGCCGGATACGTGAGACAGGGTGCATATCTTGCCGATATCGGCACCGATCACGCATATCTGCCGATATATCTTGTGAAAAAGGGTGTTATCGAGCGTGCTGTCGCCTCGGACGTAGCCGAGGGCCCCACCTCGCGCGCCCGCGCCAACGTCATGCTGAACGGTATGGCGGATCGCATACGGGTGCTGCAAGCGGACGGCCTTTCGGGAATCGAGGGCGAGTCGGTGAGCGATATAGCCATTGCCGGCATGGGCGCCGAGCTGATAGCGAAGCTGCTCGATGCGTCAAGCTGTGCATCCGTGCCCGGAGTTCGTCTGATACTTCAGCCGATGACCCGCCGTGAGGCACTTGGCGAATATCTCTGCTCTGCAGGCTACAAAACGGTAGGTGAGTCGCTTGTGCGCGACGGGCATCTCTATCACATAATATGTGCCGAATACGACGGAGAGGTGCGCCGTGCATCTCCGCTCGAGCTTGCCGTAGGAAAGCTCAATCTGGCGCGCCGCGACGAGCTTGTGCTCGAGTATGTAGACGGGCTTCTTCGGCGGATGCGGTCGAATCTGGAGGCGAAACGCTCCTCCGGAGTGGACCATTCGTTTGAAGAGCAGATGATACGCGAGATCGGGGAGTATCTCGGATAAAAACACGGTATTGCTTTTTTGAAAGGGTGAACGTAGGTTTATGAGGATCGCAGAATTATATGAAAGACTTGATCGTGCCATTCCGGCTGAGCTTAGCTGTGATTGGGACAACGACGGGCTTATGTGCTGTCCGAACGGAGCAAAGACCACTCGAAGGGTGCTGCTTTCGCTTGACGTTACCGAGGACACGGTCGAGAGGGCTGTGTCGGGCGGCTTCGACTGTATCGTAACGCATCATCCGCTTATATTTAAGCCGATCCGTTCACTTAACGACACCCTGCTTTTAAGGCTTGTGAAGAATGATATATCGGTCTTCTCCTTTCACACGCGACTGGATGCTCTTGACGGAGGTGTAAACGACTGCCTTTCCGAGCTCTTCGGCGTGCGTGATACCGTTGCCTTCGGTGAGGGCGGTATAGGCAGGATAGGAGCGCTCGGCGCGCGTATGCCGGCCCTTCAGTTCTGCGAGCACGTAAAGGAGCTTTTGCGTTGTCCTCACGTGCAGATGGTGCTTCCAAACTCCTTCTGCCAAAGGATAGCGATAGTCGGCGGTGAGGGCGGCGATTTCATCGCGGATGCCGAGGCGGCCGGAGCCGATACCTTTATAACCGGTAACGCCGGATATCACGCGCTTACCGATGCCGCACGAGGCGGTATGAATATAATATGCGCCGGGCACTACTACACCGAGCAGCCGGTGCTGGGTACACTTGAAGCCATGATAAAGAAGATATTGCCCGAGGTATATACCGAGCGTTTCGCCGGAAACGTTATACTCGGTATATAATACAAAGCTTTCACAGAGAGGAAGAATCCTTATGAGAAAAACAAAGATAATATGCACACTCGGCCCGGCATCGGATAACGAAACGGTGCTTCGCGAGATGATAAAGGCAGGCATGAACGTTGCCAGAATAAACTTTTCGCACGGTGTATATGCCGAGCATAAGCAGAAAGCGGATCTTGTAAAGAAGCTCCGCGAGGAGCTGGGCACGCACACCGCTCTCATGCTCGATACAAAGGGCCCGGAGGTCAGGCTTAAAAAGTTCAAGGACGGTCAGGTGCAGCTTCATGAGGGACAGCAGTTCGTACTTTATACGGGCGACGAGCCCGGAGACGAGAAGGGCGTTGCGATAACTCACGACGGACTCTGCCGCGACGTTTCGGTCGGCGGCAAGATACTTGTAGACGACGGTCTGGTCGAGCTCACCGTCGAGAGCGTAAAGAACGGACGTATCATCTGCCACGTCGAGAACGACGGAGTTATTTCGAATAACAAGGGCGTGAACGTGCCAGACGTAAATCTCTCGATCCCGTTTTTAAGCGAGAAGGATAAGTCGGATATCGCATTCGGCGTCGAGCAGGACTTTGACTTTATCGCAGCATCCTTTACGCAGAGCGCAAAGGATATCCGCGCGATCCGCACCGAGCTTGCAAAATACAATTGTAACAATATAAGAATAATCGCAAAGATAGAAAACTCCGCCGGATTCGAGAATATAGACGAGATCATAAACGAAGCGGACGGCATCATGGTCGCACGCGGAGATATGGGAGTGGAGATCCCGATGGAGGAGATCCCGCTTATACAGAAGAAGCTTATCACCAAGTGCTATGTTGCAGGCAAGCAGGTAATCACGGCTACGCAGATGCTTGAGAGCATGACGCACAATC
>CAZSUR010000043.1:5945-8981 GCA_964610075.1 uncultured Lachnospiraceae bacterium | reverse complement strand
CAGTGGCATGATGCCGTTAAACGTAGTCTTGAACTTTTCCTCGCCGGTCTTTACCGATGCTATCTGTACCTCCGATACCCACGCTCCGTCCTCCGAGTAGGATGATACTATCACTATATCGGATGAGCTTGGAGATATAGCTACGTCGGAAACGTATTTTTCCTTATATATACGCGAGCACGGCTCAAATGAGCTGTTATACACGTATACTGCGCCTCGGTAGTCCTTTGTAGCCGAGACTATCGCATACGTTCCGTCCGAGTTTATGTCGGCGCACGATATCGGATAATCGTACTTTTCGGTATGAAGCTCGGAGAAGGAGTTATACAGCGTATAGCTGTTCGTAGTCGCGCCGATATCGTATATGAGCATATACTTTCCGTCAAAGCAAGCCTGCGGATCGTAGAACGCGTTTGACGCGCGCAGAACGTTCGAGCCGGATAGATTGTAGAGAGATACAGAATCCTCTTTTACTATTGCAAGCTCGTTTTTAAAGCCGCCGAAAAGAGCAGAGCCGGAGTTGTCGTATATTATCTCGCTGTATTCAAGGTCGTTCTCCTTTGACTGCGCATCGAGATCTCGTATCATGTATCTGAAATTCTCGACGGTTATCTCGTTTCGATAAAAGGAGATCATTGCAAGGCAGAATAGGACGAGTACGAAGATAACCACGTATTTTGCGTGCTTTATCTTCTTCGACGTTCCGGTGTAGTAGGTGTTCTCACGCGGGAACGCGTCGTCGCTCCATACCTTTGCGGAAATGGCGGTTGCCTTTATCCTTTCCGGCTTTTTATTGTCGGAAATATTTTCAGAAGCCTTGATATTCTTTTGTTGTTTCTTGTCTTCCTTCTTATTCGACATAAAAATTACCGCTCCTTGTATTTTAAGAGATAGTCGTTTTACTGATGGATGAGCTTTTTTATTCCCGCGTCGGAAAATACGACCCGGTTAAGGCAAAGCCCGGATGCCGGCGCCGTTCGTCCGGCTTTTGTGCGGTCGCACGAGTCTATCGCCTCGCGCACGCTTGAGGGAGATCTTTTTCCCTGCATTACCTCCGCTATCGTTCCGGCAATTATCCTTACCATATTATAAAGGAAGCCGTCGGCGGATATACTTATCCTTATAAAATCCCGATCACGCTCGATCACGCACTCCTTTACCGTGCGTACGGTGTCGGCGATATCCGAGCCATTTGCCATAAACGCGGCGAAATCGTGTTTTCCTACAATATGCGAGGCTGCCTCCTCTGCTGCGGAAATATCGGGCAACGGCAGATAAAGGCTCCACGTGCGGTCAAAGGAAAAGGGATCGGGTGATGCTCCGGTATAAATCGTGTATACGTATTCCTTAAAAAGCACGTCGTGTCTCACGTGAAAGGAATCGTCTGTCAAGATGGCGCTTTTCACCGATATATCGCTTGGGAGATATCGGTTGACGGCGCATGGTATCGCTTTGCAGGGGATACGCGTGCAGTCGTCGCCGGCATCGACCGTGCAGAAATATTGCCTTGCGTGAACTCCGCTGTCGGTGCGGCTGCAGCCCTTTACGAGATATCTTTCGCCGTAAAGCTGCTCTATCGCATCCTGGAGACGCTCCTGTATCGTTATGCCGTTTTTCTGCACCTGAAAGCCGTGATAGGCGGTGCCGAGATATGACAGCTCGATCAGCAGCTTCATATTACAAATCCCGGAGCAAAGCGGTTTATCGCCACGACCGCGGCGCCGCAGGCAACGCATATAACGAGTGCTGCAACGTCACGCAGATGCATATGAAGCTCCTTCATCCTTGTTCTGCCTTCGCCTCCGCGATAACAACGGCATTCCATTGATATCGCGAGCTCCTCGGCGCGTCTAAACGCCGAGATGAACAGCGGTATAAGTATCGGTACGAGCGCCTTTGCACGCTTTATGAGATTTCCCTGCGAAAAATCAACTCCGCGTGCCTTCTGTGCGTTCATTATCTTTTCCGTCTCCTCGACAAGCGTCGGGATAAAGCGCAGCGCTATCGTCATCATCATGGCGAATTCGTGTACCTGAAGCTTGAATACCTTGAGAGGGGAGAGAAGTCTCTCGAGTCCGTCGGTAAGCTGTATGGGAGAGGTGGTATATGTCAGTATCACGCTCGTTCCGGAGAGAAGCGCTATTACCCTCACTATCATAAGTAATGCATATGCGATACCCTCCGCATATACGTGTATGAAGCCGTATTCGAACAGAAGCTTCTCGCCCTGAGTGCCGAACACGTTGAACACAGCTGTAAATGCAATAATGAATATAAGAGGCTTAAGTCCGCGCGTTATCATCCCTATCGGTATGGTGGATATCAGCATGAGCAGTAGTGTAGCCGCACATATAAACGCAAAGCCCCACACGTTTTTCGCCAAGAATACGATAACGATGTACATTATGGCGAGCACTATCTTCACTCTCGGGTCAAGACGGTGGAGTATCGAATTTCCCGGGAAATACTGTCCTAAAGTTATGTCCTTAAGCATTTTGATCACTCCTTTCCCGTGCAATGAGAGAAAGAAGCTCTTCCTTTGCATCCTTTACCGTGTATATCGAGGTGTCAACGTCGATACCTCGCTGCTTTAACGCAATCATAAACGAGGTTATCTGCGGCAGCTCAAGCCCTGCGGCAGCAAGTGCCTTGGAATCGGAGAATACCTCCTTGCAGGTTCCGCTTTTAAGCACCGAGCCGTGACCTATCATTATAAGTCTGTCCGAGTAGCGTGCCATATCCTCCATGCTGTGGCTGACTATTATTACTGTGCTTTTTTTAATTCTTTGGTATGAACGTATTCCGCCGAGTATCTCCTCGCGGCCCATCGGATCAAGTCCCGCCGCCGGCTCATCGAGGACGAGCACCTCCGGTTCCATTGCGAATATGCCTGCAATGGCAACGCGCCGCTTCTGACCGCCCGAGAGCTCGAACGGTGATTTCTCAAGCACGCTTTCGTCGAGTCCGACGAACTGCAGCGCGTTTCTCACGCGTCGGTCTATCTCCGCATCGTCAAGTCCCATGTTTTTGGGGCCG
>CAZSUR010000043.1:0-5935 GCA_964610075.1 uncultured Lachnospiraceae bacterium | reverse complement strand
TATTGGAACACAAGTCCGACCTTGAAGCGCACGTCCTGCATATTCTTCTTGTCCTGCCAGATGTCGGTGCCGTCGAGATATACCGTTCCGGAGGTGGGCTTGAGCAATCCGTTCAAAAGCTGTACAAGCGTAGATTTTCCGCAACCGGTATGACCGATTATTCCGGTTATCATAGATTCTTCTATTTCGAGATTTATATTGTCAAGCGCCGTTGTGCCGTACGGAGTGCCGGCGCCGTATATGTATGAAACATTTTCAAGCTTTATCTTTGTCATAGTAGTTTTGCAAGATATTCTGCGCCGTCCTCCTCGTGAATTATGTTTAGCGGAAGCTTCATTCCGCAGCTATTCAGCTCATAGAACAGCTCGGTGACCTGCGGAACATCAAGTCCCACGGTGTTAAGCTGCTCTACCTTCGAGAATACCTCCTCCGGTTTACCGTCGAGGTATATCTCTCCGTCGTTTATAACTATAACGCGATCCGCCTCCGCTGCCTCATTCATGTTGTGGGTTATGTGAAGCACCGTGATGCCTTTCTCGCGGTTGAGCATCTTTATCGTATCCATTACCTCGCGTCGTCCGACCGGATCGAGCATGGCGGTGGATTCGTCGAAAATTATGCACTCGGGAAGCATGGCGATGATCCCGGCGATAGCGACGCGCTGCTTCTGTCCGCCGGATAGCTGGTGCGGAGATTTGTGCGCGTACTCGGTCATTTTTACCGTTTCAAGCGCCTCGTCGACGCGCCGGCGGATCTCCTTCGGCTCGATTCCGAGATTCTCGGGGCCGAAAGCGATATCCTCCTCGACCACCGTCTCGACAAGCTGGTTGTCCGGGTTTTGGAATACCATGCCCACCTTTCGACGAATGGCGAACAGATCGTCCTCGGTCATGTCGGGCGAGGTTATGTCGGTGCCGTCGATAAATATCTTTCCGGATGATGGTGTGAGTATCATATTGAGCAGCTTCGCAAGGGTAGACTTGCCCGAGCCGTTGTGTCCGAGCACCGCAACGAATGCGCCCTTTTCTATTTCAAGATTTATGTTTTTTAAAACCCGAAGTGCTCCGTTTTCCTCAGTGTCGTAGGAAAAGCAGAGCTCCTCGGTCTTTATAAACGGATGGTTCATCTTTGTTTCTCCAGATATGTAAGGTTTTATTCGAGTACCCAACGTGCCGAGCCGCCGCACGGTAGTATTCCACCGGTGGTAGTCACCGGTATTCCTATCTCGTCCGAGCCTACTTTGCCGCCGTGCGTGGGCACGATCCTGTTTTGAAGTATGTATGCCATAGATGATGGCGAAAGTCCTGCCGTATACGAATTTATAAGGAAGAACAGCGGCTTGTCCGAGAGCAGAGAAGCGGCAAGCGATATAAGCTCGTCCGCATTTTCCTCAAGCTTCCACATCTCGCCCGACGGCCCTCTGCCGTAGGAGGGCGGATCCATTATGACAGCCTCGTATTTTTTGCCGCGGCGTATCTCGCGCTCGACGAATTTCTTGCAGTCATCTACGATATAGCGTATCGGCGCGTCGGCAAGTCCCGACTCCGCCGCATTCTCTCTTGCGCGAGCAACCATTCCCTTAGCCGCATCCACGTGGCATACCGATGCTCCTGCCTTTGCGGCAGCGATGGTAGCTCCGCCGGTGTAGGCGAAAAGATTCAGCACGCGTATCTCACGACCGGCTGTGCGTATCAGCTTCGAAAACCAATCCCAGTTTACAGCCTGTTCGGGAAATAAACCCGTGTGCTTAAAGCCCATCGGCTTGACTATAAAGCGTAGGTCCCCATACGCGAGCTTCCATTCCTCCGGGAGCTTGTTGCCGTTCCAGCTTCCGCCTCCCTTGGAGGAGCGGCTGTATTTTGCATCCGCCTTCTTCCAGAGCGGATGATTCCGACAGCCCTTCCATATTACCTGAGGATCGGGCCGTATGAGAATATATTTCCCCCAACGCTCGAGGCGTTCGCCGTCAGAGCAGTCGAGAAGCTCGTAATCTTTCCAGTTTTGTGCTATCCACATAAAAATAACGTCCTTAACTATGATTTGTCTGTTTTTTAATTGCCGTTTTGTGCTGCCGCTTTTGCGGCATCATATAATCTTTGCGCGAGAGCTTCTATCAGCCCCTTGTCCTCGCCCTCGAGCATTATCCGCAGAAGCGGCTCGGTGCCGGAGGGACGTACGATCAACCTGCCGGTCTTGCCGAGCTGTCGCACACATTCGTTTTTGATAATTTTGAAATCCTCGCTTTGGAGGATAGCTTTTTTAGTTCTCTCGTCCGCGTCAATGTTTCGTGTTACCTGCGGATATTTTCTCACGCAAGAGAACAGCTCGGATGCCTTCGCGTCGCTTTTTGCGAGAAGCGATATCGCGCGCGCCGCGGTGAGCTGCCCGTCGCCGGTCGTCTGTGCATCGGAAAATATGATATGCCCCGATTGCTCTCCGCCGAGCCGCGCTCCGCTCTCATGCATCCGCTCGGCAACGTATCTGTCACCGACCGAGGTGATATCGAACGGTATGCCACACCTCTCGAAAAAGCGTATCAGCCCGAGATTGCTCATCTCGGTTATAATGACGCGGTCTGCCGGGGTGGGGTGCTTTAGCTCCGGGGTGATGTCGCGCGAGAATGCGGCGAGCATATCGTCTCCGTCGATGATGCGTCCGCACTCGTCTGTGAGTATGCACCGGTCGGCATCTCCGTCAAACGCAATGCCGAGATTGTATCCGCCGCTTTTTACGGCGCTCGACAGCCGAGCCGTGTCGGTCGATCCACACGCGAGGTTTATATTATCTCCGCTCGGCGCATCGTTTATAAAGCTGTACTGTATGCCGTCGTCCGACACGAATATGCTTTTCGTCGTTGCGCACGCGGATCCGTTTGCGTTATCTATCAGTACCCTGCAAGATAGGGACGGATGGTGTTCGCTTATCGAAATATACTTTGCAATATGCTCGGTGTAGCTTCGCACAAGCTCTCCTCCGTCGGTTATCATACCGATGGAGCTTGGCACAGAAGCAGAGGTGGGAGCGCCGTCGCGAATGAGCTGTTCCAGCTCATCCTCTGCCTCGTCCGAGAGCTTGCGCCCGTCGCTCGCAAAGACCTTTATGCCGTTATACTCAGGAGGATTGTGAGAAGCGGAGATCATAACTCCGCCGCAAGCTCCCGATATCCTTGTCGCATATGCGACTGCCGGCGTCGGAACGACGCCGAGCATCACAGCATCACAGCCGCCACCACATATACCCGATGCGAGCGCCGATGCGAGCATAGGGGAGGAGCGTCTTGTGTCCGCTCCTATTACGATAAACGGTTTCTTTTTGTATTTGCGATCTTTATTGACAACGCACGCAAGTGCCGAGCCGAGCCTTGCGGCAAAGAGCGGGTCGAGTGCTTCTCCTGCGATCCCTCGTATGCCGTCCGTTCCGAAAAGCTTGTTCATCCGGACAATACCTCTTTTTTATGAGATTTACTGTCCCTCAAACAAATTCATCTGATTCTCCGTTGTATCCGAGGCCTTGTACGGTATGCCGAGATGCTCATATGCGAGCCTGGTGGCGCATCTTCCGCGAGGTGTGCGGCTGAGGAAGCCTATCTGCATGAGATACGGCTCGTAAACGTCCTCGAGTGTGACCGATTCCTCGCCTACGGTAGCCGCAAGCGTATCGAGTCCGACGGGGCCGCCGTCGTAATACTTTATTATTACGTCGAGCATACGTCTGTCTATATTGTCGAGTCCGAGCATATCTATCTCCATCATGTCAAGTGCATAATCCGCGATATCTCGGTCTATCACTCCGTCTCCCTTTATCTGCGCGAAGTCTCGTACACGTTTGAGCAGTCTGTTCGCGATTCGAGGAGTCCCTCGCGAGCGCGCCGCGAGCTCTCTTGCGCCGTATTCGTCTATCGGCACCTCAAGTAGCTTTGCGTTGCGCTTTATTATCTGCGACAGCTCGTCGACCGTGTAAAGCTCAAGCTTTGATACAACGCCGAAGCGATCTCGCAAGGGCTGGGACAGCTGGCCTGCCCTCGTCGTTGCTCCGATGAGTGTGAATTTTGACAGACTGAGCGGAATACTTCTTGCGGCAGGGCCTTTTCCTATGATAAGGTCTACCACGTAGTCCTCCATCGCGGGGTAAAGCACCTCCTCGACCGAGCGCTGCAGTCTATGTATCTCATCTATGAACAGTATGTCGCCCTCCTGTAGGTTTGTGAGCAGCGCAACAAGATCTCCCGCTTTTTCGATAGCCGGTCCGGAAGTCACGCGAATGTTTACCCCCATCTCGTTTGCGATTATCGCGGCGAGCGTGGTTTTACCGAGCCCGGGAGGGCCGTAGAGCAGAACGTGATCGAGCACGTCTCCGCGTCCCTTCGCGGCGTCGATATATATCTTCATGTTGTCCTTTGCTTTTTTCTGTCCGATATATTCCTCGAGAGTTTTCGGACGCAGACTTACCTCGGTGTCCGAATCCTCTTCGGAGAAGTCTCCCGATAATATTCTTCCTTCGTAATCGAATTCCTTTTCATCCATCTGCCGTTACCCTCCTTTTTTACATTTTCGCGAGGTTTTTGAGCGCCTCGCGGATCATTACCTCGATCTCGGTCGAAGGATCGACTCCGCGCAGAGCGCTGAGCGCCTCGCTGCGGTTGTATCCCAATACGGTCAGCGCGTTTACAGCCTCGGATAGGTTGCTTGTTGCTCCGGCATCGTCGCCGCCTGCAAAATCAAGCACGTTTTCCGCCGCAGGTATAGCCTTCGCGAGCTTATCCTTCAGCTCGAGCACGATGCGTGACGCGGTCTTTCCTCCGATGCCCTGCGCCTTTGATATAGACTTTGTGTCTCCGGTAGTTACCGCGTATACAAGCTGATCCGGACGCATAAGGGAGAGGATGGAGATTGCGGATTTGGCTCCGACTCCGGAAACGGAGAGAAGCAGTCTGAAAAGGGTAAGCTCCTCCTCATCCGCAAAGCCGTACAGCTCCATCGCGTCCTCGCGTACCGCAAGGTGAGTGTAAAGCTTTACCTTGTCGCTTTTTTCATTTGACAACTTGCCTACGGTGTTGCCGCTAACGTTTAAAAAATAGCCGACGCCGCCTGCATCTATTACCGCTGTGTTGGTTTCCAACATTGCAAGTGTTCCCGAAATATAATAATACATACCGTCGCTCCAAAAAATTATTTTACGTTGAAGTATTTTCTCATGCGTGAGCCGCCGGTGTGCGCGTGGCACACGGCTATTGCCAAAGCATCGGAGGTGTCGTCAAGCTTCGGCATCTTTTCGAGCCCGAGCAGGGTCTTTGTCATAAGCATTACCTGATTCTTCTCGGCGCGTCCGTATCCTACGACCGACTGCTTTACCTGAAGGGGAGTATACTCGAATATCGGTATACCCTTGGCTCTTGCCGCAAGGAGTATGACTCCGCGCGCCTCTGCTACCTTTATCGCCGTCTTTTGGTTGGTGTTGAAGAACAGCTCCTCGACCGCAAGCTCGTCCGGCTGATACATATCTATTAGGTCGGAAAGCTCATTGTATATCGTTAAAAGTCTGTCCTCCGTCTCCATGTCCGACGGGGTAGTTATCGCTCCGTATGCCAGCGTCTGAAAGCGCGGAGGCTTGTATTCTATTACTCCGTAGCCGACGATGGCTATTCCGGGGTCGATTCCCAATATCTTCATTCAAAATGCTCCGTTTTATAAGATGATTGCATACCGCGCCCGAGCTCGGCTCGCTTTACCGATGCCGACGACGTAGGCTGATGCAAAATATAAACCTGCCTCGGCGTCGCTGTGCCGGCGTGAGTTTACATACTGATTCATTATATCATATATATAGTAATTAGTCAAAATATTAATGTTAATTTTTTTGTTTACTTATCGGTTTTTTCATGCTATAATTGGAGATGAAATCGGCTCGGACAAAGGCGGATTTTTCTGCGTCTTTG
>CAZSUR010000042.1:0-8998 GCA_964610075.1 uncultured Lachnospiraceae bacterium | reverse complement strand
TTCTCCGGCAGCGTGCACCACAGAAACAATCCACCCTCCGGATGGGTATATTTTACACAATCCGGCATATACTTTTCAAGTGCCGAGATCATGTATCTGCACTTGTAGCCGTAGAGCGCGCGCACCTTTGTAAGATGCGAGTTCAGATCGTATTCCTGCATGAATCTTCCGCAAAGCATCTGTGCAAAGATGTTGGTGTGAACGTCCTCGCCCTGCTTTGCCACGACCATCTTCTGCGCGATCTCGTCCGGAGCGTGAACAAAGCCCACGCGCATACCGGCGGAAAGTACCTTGGAGAAGGAGCCGCAGTATATAACGCGGCCGTCCATATCCATGCTCTTTATCGGATAGACCTTCTCGCCTGCAAAGCGAAGCTCGCCGTACGGATCGTCCTCGATTATCATCACGTCATATTTGCGGGCGAGCGCGTATACCGCAAGCCGCTTTTGCGCTGACATGGTGACCGAGGTCGGGTTCTGGAAGGTAGGTATAAGATACATCAGCTTCGCGCGAGGGTTGCTCTCGAGCGCCGCCTTCAATGCCTCTATGTTTATTCCGTCGTCATCGACCGGAACGCCAACCGGCACCGCTCCGTGCGAGCGGAAGGCGTTAAGCGCGCCGATGAAGCTCGGCTCCTCGCATATAACGACATCTCCCGGATTGCATATAACGCGACAAGCGAGCTCGATAGCCTGCTGTGCGCCGGAGGTGATAAGCAGAGTACCCTTTGTGTGCAGGCTTATCGCAAACTGCTCGCAAAGTCGCTGTGCTACCGCCTCACGCAGGGGCGCGTATCCTTCGGTTATGCTGTATTGAAGCGCCTCGGTGCTGTGATTTTCGAAAATATCGGCAGAAATGGCGCGCACCGCCTCTACCGGGAAGGCATCCGCCGACGGATTGCCTGCGGCAAAGGATATCGCTCCCTCGCGGCCGAGACTTTTGAATATCTCGCGAATTGCCGACGGCTTCATATCTTTCATGTTGTCGGAAATTTTGTATTCCATTGATCATCATCCTTTTTTTGCTGCCGGAGCCGACCGTGCGATCGCCTCCGAAAATATGCTTCATATATTTTAACACATTCTTAACCTTAAATTCAATAGCGGCAGGCTAATTTGCTTGAACTCATACGTTTTTTATGATATAATCGTGATATCGGTCGATTTTCGGGCCGCACAAGGAGAAAGCCATGGATGATTCGATATACGAAAAAAGCAAAGCCGAGAAGGTTTTCGGCGTAATCAAAAAGATAGTACAATACTTTTTTATATTTTTAGTGATCGGCATATACGCGCTGCTTTGCTTCCGTATGTGCACGAAGGGAGACCCCTCCGCCATGAAGGAGTACACCTGGACAGAGCGCTCGATCGCCGCATACAACGCCTCCCCCGACACCTTTGCGGTAAAGGAGCTTGAGGCGATAAACACTACCGATCTTGACAACAAGTTCTATATAAGAAACGTGCGCTATACCGAGTGTATCGGGCAGTTCCAGTTCACCCTGCGCTTCAATCGCAGCGTGCTGCGCGAGCTTGAGGATAAATACGGCGAGGATACGGTATACGATATGCCGTTCATCTTCACGGTGAGCGACGACAAGGGCAAGGTATACACCTCGTACAGCTATATGACCGGCAAGCGCTTCGTCAATCGCTTCTACCGGATAGAATTTTCAGATATAGATCTCGAAAACGTCGAGTGGCTGAAGGTCAACGTCTACTACGCAAACGCCGAGGCTCACGGAACCGAGATATGCAACACGCTTACGCTGTACGAAAACGGACGTCGCTTCTTCGACTACCGACTCGAAAGCGAGATGTTTACCGGCAACGTGCCTCCGCGAAAGCTCACCCCCGGAGTCGAGGTGGATGCGTCGCTTTACGCCGCGCCGACCGTTCCCGGATCGGATGAGACGACCGCCGAGGCGGACACGACCGCGAGCGCGGAATAAACTCGCCAAATTCAATCGAAATGGAGTTTCTCGTATGATATTAAAATCCAAAGAGACCACCATCGCGTACAGATGTCCCGCATGCGGAAAGATAATACTCGGCATGGTGTGGATATTCACCCTCAGCGGAGATATGATAAAACTGAAATGCGACTGCGGTCAGAGCGAGCTCACCCTAACTCGCACAAATGATAACAGGATCCGCCTGACGGTGCCCTGCATAATCTGCCCGAATCCGCATAACTACACCATCAGCGCCGATTCCTTCTTCGAGCGTGACGTGTTTGCTCTCGCCTGCCCGTATTCTACCATAGATATATGCTTCATCGGTGAAAAGGAGCGGCTCGATCATGCTCTGCACGATGCCGACGAGCAGCTTATTCGCATACTGAACGATGCCGGTCTCTCCGAATATGCCGATTTCAGATCGGGAATCGAGGAGGTAAACGGCAAGAGCGAAAAGGAGAGCGATCTCGACTTTTCGCACGTAGAGGAGATCGTACGCTTCATGCTCGCGGAGCTGAAGGAGGACGGCTGCATCGAGTGCGGCTGTGATGACGACGAGGGCGAGTACGATTTTGAGTTTATCGACGACTCGGTGCGCGTTTTCTGCAAAAGCTGCGGAGCCGACGAGACCATCTCGCTTGCAAGCACGCTCGCCGCAAACGAGTTTCTCCACACCGATAAGCTGACCCTTGAAAAAAGATAACAAAGTATAAATAAAAGCCGAGCTGCGTCAAACGACGCACCTTCGGCTTTTTGTTTTTGATATGACAGCGCATAGATCAAAGCGGAGCGACGCCTCGACGTCGCTCCGCTTTTCCGGTTACTCTGTTTTTATATATGTGGCATACCGTGAGCCGTCGGCGCTCACTTGAGCCCATCACCCGTAGCGTCGTATTCGTTGTCGTCGCGCGATGCATCCTCGGAAGCAGCTTCGTCGCCCGATGCGCTCGCGCTCGCAGAATCAGCGTCGGATGCGGCAGCGTCCAAAACAGCGCCGTCCAAAGCATCGGCATCCGATGCGCGTGCGTCGTCCGAGCCCTCCGCGAGATCTGCGTCATTCTCAAAATCGCCGTGTATCTCGGTTATGACCGAGCCTTTATAGGTCACCGATATGCGATCTCCCTTCTCCACCGTTCCGTATATCCAGGAGGATGCCTTGAGCTTCAGCTCCTCTCCGTCCTCGCAAGCAAGTGTCAACACGTACACGTGCTCGCTTCCGTCGGGATTGTGATGGGATATGCTGTCAAACTCGGTTTCATGCTTATCGGCAACGACAGCCGTTATCGTCTTCGTTTTTTTAAGCGCGCGTGCGATAAGTCCGACGATTATCACAACGGCAAGTATATAAAATAATATTGCAAGCAGCATGGAAGCTGTCTTCATATCTTTTCTCCACCTTTCGTTATACTTTTATTCTTTGCATTTTTCGCCCGAGCCGAGCTCTCGTATCAGCATCGACAGGACGTTATTCGCCGTGATGTGCCGCACGTGCGCCCGATCTCCGTTAAGTCTGAGCTCGCGCACCGTCGTGCCGCGCTCCGTCGCAACGGCAATATACACAAGTCCCACCGGTTTCTCCGCCGTTCCGCCGTCCGGGCCGGCGATGCCGGTAGTGCTGACTCCATAATCCGAGCCGAGAGCCGAACGAACACCTTCCGCCATTTCTCGGGCGCACTCCGCCGATACCGCGCCGTGATCTCGCAGAGTTTGCTCGCTCACGCCGAGTACCGAGCGCTTCACCTCGTTCGAGTAGGAAACGACTCCGCCGAGCAGAACATCGCTTGCGCCCGGAACGTCGGTTATCCGCTTTGCGACAAGACCTCCCGTGCAGGATTCGGCGCACGCGAGAGTAGCATCAAGATGCGCCAGCCGCTCGACCGCCGCCGCCTCAAGCGTGGTATCCGTTCCGTATACGAACTCACCGACGGCAGAGCTCCGTATACGCTCGACCATATCGTCGCACAGCCGCTCCCCCTCGGCACGATCGGCAGCCGATGCCGTTACGCGCAGCCGCACCTCGCCCTCCTTGCAGTAGGGGGCAACGGTGGGGTTTTCAGCCGCCTCCATCAGCGGACGCAGGAGCTGCTCCGCCGCGGACTCCCCGATACCGACGAGATTCACGTTGCGGCTGACGAGCATCCGCTCGGAGAACTGCGAAAGATAGGGCATGACGCAATGCTCGAACATCGGCTTCATCTCTCTCGGAGGGCCGGGGAGCATTATCGCTATCTTGCCGCGTGCGGCATCCTCAAGCGCAAGCCCGGGAGCCGTTCCCACGTCATTCTCGAAAACTATCGCTCCGCGCGGCATATAGCCCTGCTTCTCGTTGTTCTCTGTCATCTCAACTCCGCGGCGGCAGAAGAATTCGCGTATCCTTTCGAGCGACGGCTCATGCGGAAGCATATCGCGCCCGAAGCGCTCCGCCACCGTCTCCTTTGTCAGATCGTCGTAGGTGGGGCCGAGCCCTCCCGTCATTATAAGCAGATCGCATCTTTCGAGCGCCGCGTCTATACAGTCCCCGAGCCTGCCTCGGTTATCGCCTGTCACCGCCTGATAATACTGATTTATACCAAGCTCGGCAAGCCGCTTCGATATATACGCCGCGTTGGTGTTTATTATGTCTCCTATCAGTATCTCGGTGCCGACGCAGAGTATCTCCGCGTTCCTTATTTTGATCCGAGCATCCATTTGCGCTCTACCTCCAAACGTGTATCGGGAGCCGTACGGCTCCGCTTGTACGATATGATTATTTAAGGGCGGATTTGTTTCTAAATCCGCCCGATGCTAAAATCTTATTTTGTTCCGAAAAGTCTGTCTCCGGCATCTCCGAGTCCGGGAACGATGTATGCATTTTCGTTCAGCTTCTCATCGAGAGCGGCAACATAGATGTCAACGTCCGGATGATCGTTCTGTATCTTCGCAACTCCCTCCGGAGCGGATACGAGACACATGAGCTTTATGTCGGCACAGCCCTTCTCCTTGAGCATGGCTATCGCATCTGATGCGCTGCCTCCGGTAGCAAGCATGGGGTCGCAGACGATTATCGTTCTCTTTTCGATATCCTGCGGAAGCTTGCAGTAGTAAACTACCGGCGTGTGAGTTTCGGGATCGCGGTAAAGTCCGATGTGACCTACCTTTGCGACGGGAAGGAGGCTGAGAAGTCCGTCAACCATTCCCAAGCCTGCGCGAAGGATCGGCACAACGGCAACCTTTTTGCCTGCTATCTTTTTAGCGGTCATATTGCCCATCGGAGTTTCGATCTCGATGTCGGCAAGCGGAAAATTGCGGGTGACCTCATAGCCCATGAGCTTCGTTATCTCGAGAAGAAGCTCTCTGAAATCCTTCGGGCCGGTCTCCTTTTTTCTCATGATAGTGAGTTTATGCTGGATAAGCGGATGGTCTACTATGTGAAGTGTTCCCATTTGTATACTCTCCCGTAAATTTATTTATATTTTTTCGGCCTTTATCGCACGCCGAAATTCATTCTACTACATTATACACTTTATATTCGTATTTTTCAACATCTTGTGCCGATTTTTAATGCAGGATGACCGAAAAAAATCATCACCGTCGCATTGTTCAAAATATGCACGGCTACCGCCGGCAGCACGTTTTTTGTTTTGAGCGTGATTAAGGCAAACGCCGCGCCGCAAAGGAAAGCGTATATCATCTGCGCCGGTGAGCCGTGCTGCACCGCAAAAAGCAGCGAGCTTAAAATCACCGCAGGCACCGCCCCCCAAAAGGAGAGCGCGGACAGCATCGCGCGGCGATAGAGCAGCTCCTCCGCTATCGGAGCGATAAGGACGTGCGATGCTATCGCAAGCACGCTTATCGCGACGTCGTCCGGAGACGACGGGAGAAGGACGCTGACAAGCCCTCCGACGAGAAGGCAGAAAAGATATCCTGCCGCGGTGTAAACGACACAGCGAGCAGCCGAGCTCCGCCCCGAGCCGAGCTTCGCCGCTCCGCCGCGGTGCAACGCACCTACCATGCCGCCGCTTGAGCGAGCCGCGCCACGCGGCATCGCGTCCTCGCCGTCGCACGCTGCGCGCTCGCCGGATAATTCGTCCGAGCCCGGCGCGCTTGTCTTCGATGCGCCCGATGCCACCTCCGATTCGGATTCACCCGATTTTGACGCGAACGCCTCCGCGCCGGAGGCGTCAGAGACTCCAACGTCGTCAAGCCTCCAAAGAGAGAGCGAGCCGCGCCGACGGAGCACAAGAAAAATCAGCGCCACCGTCATAAGCGACACCGATACCGAGACAAGCTCGGCATTCTGGAGGATATGCCCGAGTAAAACGGAGGCAAGCCTTCGCAGAAACAGTATTACAAAGACGCAGAACGCGTCGAATATCGCCGGATTCATAGGCTTTTTCCTTTCATAAGCGTTTATTTTACGGCTCGAGCGGCACCCTCCACTCCTCCGGGTGCCAACGCACAGCCGAGATATAGCCGATACGTCTCGGCATACCTGCTCGCCTGCCTCCGTCGAACGCAACGCAGAGCGCTGAGCAAGCATATGCCGCC
This sequence comes from uncultured Lachnospiraceae bacterium, assembly GCA_964610075.1. Classification (GTDB taxonomy): domain Bacteria; phylum Bacillota; class Clostridia; order Oscillospirales; family CAG-272; genus CAZSUR01. The sequence goes on along the minus strand of CAZSUR010000042.1, from coordinate 2,514 downwards.
ATATAGATTCTACTACAAAGCGACCGCTTTTACAAGTGCAATTATCGTGTCGTTTCAGGCGGTTTTGACGGCGAAATTGCAGAAAACTTGCATTTATTATACAAATGTGCTATAATAAGATTTATTGTTGTGGAAAAATGCATATAATCTGTCATTTTGACGCAGCAACAACGGCAGATCGACGTGGGTATGCGCTCGCGTCCCTCGCCCAAAATTTTAATAGGAGGAGCTTTGTTTCTTATGACATCACGCTTTAACGTCAAGCGAGGCTATGAGAAAAAGAGTGTATCCGTTTTTTCGCGCATAACATCACCATTTGTAAACCTTGCAGCCAAGGTAAGGCTGCTCTTTGATTCCCGTACGGGTACACTTATATCAACCGGAGTGCTGGCAGCGGCAACGCTCGCCGCCGCGATATATGCGGCTCTGACGCTCACCGCTCCGCTCGCGCTCGTGGCATACGCCGACGGCATACGTATCGGCGCGGTGGACGGCCACGGAACCGTAGCCGACGCGCTCTCCCGGGCAAACGCAGAATTTTCCGAAGCAGACCGCGAGTCTATAAGCGGTATGCTCGACGTCACCTACCGCTTCGAGCGGGTACGCGGCGAGGATACCCTATCCGCCGACGAGTGCTCGGCAAAGCTTGCCGAGTATATAGCAGGCTACTATTCGGAGGCGTACGCCCTCTCGATCGACGGAAGCTACATCGGCGCCTGCGCCGACAAAGCGGACGTATCGTCGGTCATCGAACGCCTTGAGGCGGAGAAAAAGCAGGAGTATACGAACTCCGGCGGAGACGGCACCTGCTTCTATCTTGAAAACAACGTAGATATAACCTACTCGCTCTGTCCACAGAACGACATAATCTCGGCAAACGAGCTGTACGAGCGCCTCTCGAGGAGAAATCTTTCGGGAATCGCGAACGTGCTCTCGGCTCCGCCGTCCGATCCTCCGCGCGGAGCGGATACCACGCCTATATCCGACACGTCGGACGCGTCGGTCGCATTGCTTCCTCAGGAAACAGCGATGCCCGATGCCGAACTCGGCAAGCATATGCCGACCGCTCTCACCTACGTGCTCGAGGAGGGCGAGGAAGCGATAAAGACCATCCCCTACGGCACCGTATACTTCGAGGATGCGACCCTGGCAAAGGGCATATCGGTCATGACGACCGAGGGAGTTGACGGCGTACAGAAGGAAACCTATAACAGCGTGCTTCTCCCGAACGGAGACACCGAAAAGCGGGTCGCCTCGACCGAGATCATAACGGTCAAGACCGACTGCGTATGGAGAATAGGCACGGCGGACGCGCCCGAGTGCGTTGCCACCGGCTCGTATATATGGCCGCTCAACGGCACGGTGATAACCTCCGAGTTCGGAGACGATCGCAGCGAGTATGCCGGCATCGTCCACCACGGAATCGACATCGACGGAAATAAGGGCGACCGCATCTATGCCGCCGACGGCGGAACGGTGATCTTCTCGGGATATAAGGGCTCGCTCGGGCTTACGATAATAATCGACCACGGAAACGGGGTAAACACCATCTACGCCCATCAGAGCAAGCTGAACATGTTCGAGGGCGAGGCTGTATACAAGGGACAGGTCATAGGCTCGGTCGGCACGACCGGAGTCGCCACCGGCTCGCACCTGCATTTCGAGCTCCGCGTGGACGGAGAATCGGTAGATCCGCTACAGTATATGCCGCCGGAAAGCTACATCGAGTAAAAGAGAATACAGCAAAGCACAATTTCAAGGCTCGGAGGGCGCAGATCGCGCCGTCCGAGCCTTTTTCGCATCCTTTTTGCCGCAGGCTGTCGGAAAAGGACGCCGAGCGGCTGATATAAGCGGTATTTTCGGGCATAAAAGCGATAAATATTTAAAAAAAGTTTGATTATCGTATTTACTTATTTGTCGAAGAGTGGTACAATACAGAGTGGAGTGTTGTGTGTATGCAAAGCACGCATACGCGCGCCTCTGTTTTCCAAACAATTATTTTATTAGGAGGAATATATACCAATGGCAAGAAAAAAGATTTCCATGGATGGTAATACCGCGGCGGCGCATGTTTCTTATGCGTTTACCGAGGTTGCTGCCATCTACCCCATAACGCCTTCGAGTGTTATGGCAGAGCTTACCGACTCTTGGTCTGCAACAGGACTTAAAAACGTTTTCGGTGACACAGCTAAGGTTATCGAGATGTAGTCCGAGGCAGGTGCGGCAGGTGCCGTTCACGGAAGCCTTGCGGCAGGTGCTCTCACAACCACATTCACAGCATCTCAGGGACTTCTTCTTATGATCCCGAATATGTACAAAATCGCAGGTGAGCTGCTTCCGTGCGTTATCCACGTATCCGCACGCTGCGTAGCTTCTCATGCTCTTAACATCTTCGGAGATCACTCCGACGTATACGCTTGCCGTCAGACAGGCTTCGCTATGTTGGCAGAATCCAATCCTCAGGAAGTAATGGACCTCGGTGCGGTTGCTCATCTTGCCACCATAAAGGGACGC
>CAZSUR010000041.1:0-9073 GCA_964610075.1 uncultured Lachnospiraceae bacterium | reverse complement strand
CGCCGGATGCTTTCTGCGTACTTATACAGTCAATGTTATATGGCTATTAGTTAAGCTCAGCGAAATACTTGATTGTACGTACCATCTGGCTTGTGTAGGAGTTCTCGTTATCGTACCAAGAAACAACCTGTACCTGATAGAGATCGTCGTCGATCTTGGATACCATTGTCTGAGTAGCATCAAAGAGCGAGCCGTAAGTGATTCCAACGATATCGGAGGAAACGAGCTCCTCTTCGGTGTAACCGAAGGATGCGGAGGATGCTGCCTTCATAGCTGCATTGATTCCTTCCTTTGTTACGTCCTTGCCCTTAACAACAGCAACGAGGATCGTTGTGGAGCCGGTCGGAACGGGAACTCTCTGAGCAGATCCGATGAGCTTGCCGTTGAGCTCGGGGATAACAAGACCGATAGCCTTTGCAGCACCGGTGGAGTTCGGAACGATGTTTACTGCAGCAGCACGTGCGCGGCGGAGATCACCCTTGCGGTGCGGTCCGTCGAGAACCATCTGGTCGCCCGTGAAAGCGTGGATAGTAGACATGATACCGCTCTGGATAGGAGCGTAGTCGTTAAGAGCCTTAGCCATAGGAGCAAGGCAGTTTGTTGTGCAGGATGCAGCAGAGATGATCTTGTCCTCAGCTGTAAGAGTGTTCTCGTTTACGCTGTAAACGATTGTGGGAAGATCGTTTCCTGCGGGTGCAGAAATAACAACCTTCTTAGCTCCTGCAACGATATGAGCCTGAGCCTTTTCCTTCGAGGTGTAGAAGCCGGTGCACTCGAGTACAACGTCAACACCGATCTCGCCCCAAGGAAGGTCCTTTGCGTCCTTTTCTGCGTAGATCTTGATTGTCTTTCCGTCAACGGTTATGGAATCATCGCCTGCGGAAACTGTGTCTCCGAGAGCGTATCTTCCCTGTGCGGAATCATACTTGAGAAGATGAGCGAGCATCTTCGGGCTTGTAAGATCGTTGATGGCAACCACCTCATAGCCTTCAGCGCCGAACATCTGTCTGAACGCAAGACGACCTATGCGGCCGAATCCGTTAATGGCAACTTTTACTGACATAGTGGTAAATCTCCTTTTTATATAATAATATTTTATCAATACTCACCGTTCTATTTTATCCCAAACCGAATGAATATACAAGGATTTTTCGCAATTATTTTCATTTTTGTTACAATTGACCTTTATTATCAGGCAAAGAATATGATTATTCGTACATTATATGCGTAAAATACGCTCCGCCTCCACCCTCTCGGGCGAGGGTGCGTCGCACTCGCTCTCGGTGCAAGCGGTGAGGTGATATCCGCCGACATCAAAGCCGTAAAAAACGTGCGGAGCCGAAAAATCAGCGCACCTCATAGAAATATCGCACATCTTTATATAGCTCTCAAGCTCGGTCCAGCGAGCGGTGGACAGCTTGGGGGAGTCATACACCTCTCCGAGCATCCTTTTCTGCACGCGCACGGGAATATGCTTTATCGCCTCGATATCGCAGCCCACCTCGACCGACGCCACTGCGCAGGCGACTGCCGCATCCGAGTGCGAGAGGCTTATAAACGGCGCTCCGGCACCGAAAAGATAGGGCTTGCCGTTTGCGCTCGTCCTTTGCTCGAAAGCTTCGAGCGAAAGTCCCGCGCACTCAATCCCGTAGCGGAGCAGGCTCCATACGGCGTCGTGGCGAGCCTGCGTCCGCTCGCTCGCCGTCGCCGTGCGATACAGAAGCTCACTTATATCCGAATAAAATATTTTAAGCCATGGTTTTTCCACCGGATACACCTCTAAAAAAGCTCGCATGAGCTGTAAAATCTCGTTAAAACTCACCCGATAAGATTGTAAAGCGACCAGCCGCCCTCGGTGCTGTATGCCGTTATCACACCCTCGGAGGCGGAGGAGATATAGTCATACACCATCGGCATTATCACCTTGCCGTCGGTTGCGACCATGCATTTCTTGCCGTCCTCGTAGCCGATAACTCCGAGCCCTTGCGAAAACGGCTCGGCATAGGTATATATCGGCGGAACGAGCCACACTCCGCGGTAGTCGTAGTAGCCGTACTTTCCGTTCTTCTCGACAAGAGCCACGCCGTCCGAGTACGCTATCAGATTAAAGCTTCCAGGGAGCTTGAACTCCTCTCCCTTTTCGTCGATAAGTATATCGTAGTCGGAGAGCACGCGCTCGGTCCAATACTTGTCTATATATTTTCTTCTCACCCGGACAAGCCCGTGCGAGAAATAGTACATTCCGGTGGTCTCGGAGGGCAGATCGAACTCCGCCGCATAAAAGCCGTCGATGACCGCGCTGTTATCGAACTGCGCCGGGTAGTATATATCCTCGGAAACGTCGATCTTCACCGCACCCTGCTTGTCTATAAAGCGGAGCCTGCCGTCAATGCCCACCGCTGCGGCAAGTCCGTTGTCCGAGTATTGGTAAAGCTTCAGCCAATCGGCAACGGCGGCAATATTGCCGTACTTGTCCTTATATCCCCAGACGGTGACGGTGCGCTTCTCGTAATGGCACTCATCCTCCTTCGAGTCGATGAAGGTCTCGCCCTTTTCTATCGCGCGGAGCTTCGCTGCAGCCTCAGGTGGCATCGTAGCGTCGCTGTATATATCTATACGCATCCAATCCGATTCGGTGCCGTTTTCGTCAACGGTGAGCAGCACCTCCGCCTCGTCGCTGTATAAGGTATAGTCGAGGTCGTCTCCCGAAACATATTTCGGCTGAGCGGAGAACAGTCCGCGGGTATCGCTGTCGCGATCGAAGCTTGCTCCGTAAAGTCTGCCGTCACCGCCCACCGCGAGATAATGCGAGCCGCTCAAAAACATAGCCCTGCCGCGAGCGTCCCATGCGTACGCCTTCTTATATTTTCCGATATTTTCATATATAAGCTTGCCGCTCGAATCAAGCAGATCAATGCTTGCTCCGTTGTCGCGTATCACGTATCCCATATACGTTTCAAGCGCCGGGCGCACGCTCTCACCGGTCGAAAGCCGCCGCTCGAGTCCGCGATACCAGCCCACCTCAAGGGTAACGAGGTCGCGCTCGACGTTGCCGAACGAAAATACGTTCTCCCACGTCTCTGTCGGCGTTCCCTTTGCAAGCACGCAGAGAGCGTCATCGTATTCCGCTGTATACAGGCTCTTGCCGTCGGCGTAAAAGGTCGCCGCATCCATAAGCGAGCCCTCAAAATCCGCATACGATACGCTCGCCTCGGCGGATGGGGTCGTCTCGGACGGAGCGTCCGGCTCCGGCTCGTTCACGGACGTCTGCTCGCCGCTGTCTGCGGCATCGCCTCCCGTTTCACCGATATCGGTAGTCTCGCGCTCGATGAAGGTTATATCGTAATAGCCCTTATCGTACAATATGAGCGCCGAGAGCGCGAAAAGCAACACGGCGATGCCTATCACCTGCGCACCGTGGCGACCGATCCATCTCAAAAGCTCGGAGAAGCCTCCGGAGGAGAGAATCTTCTTTGCCGCAGCATAAGCTGCGGTGCGAAGCCTCGCGATAAGCTCCGATGCTCGCTCCGCGCCTGCGCGCAGCTTGGCTGTGATCTTCTTCATCGCGATATCTTCCTCCCCTTTCCTTGAAATTTATCCTTTTATCCTATCTTTTTGATCATTTATGGTACTTTCCGCCTGCGTTTATGTTAAAGGCGCGATAGAGCTGCTCAAGCAGGATAACGCGCATAAGCTGATGCGGAAAGGTCATGCGCGAAAAGGAAAGTCTAAGATCACACGCCGCCTTTTCCTCCTCGCTGAGTCCCGAAAAGCCGCCTATAACGACAGCTATATCGGAGACACCGCGAACCGCAAGGCTGTCGATCGAGCTTGCAAGCTCCTCGGACGAATACTGCTTCCCCTCGACGCAGAGAGCTATCTTGTACGCCTTCTGCGGTAGCGGAAGTATGCTCTGCCCGTCCTTATACTCCTTTATGCTCAGCCGGCAATACGCCGACAGCCTTTTCGAGTATTCGTCTATGGCATCGCGAAGGTATTTTTCCTTGATATTTCCCGTGCATATGATCTGTACGTTAAGCATAAAGCCTCCGAAAAAATCCGATTTTACAGTCGGCACTATATAAGCCTTGTCGGCTCGTCCTGTGACATCACGTAGAGCATCCTGCCGGATATCTCGTGCCGTGCAAGCGCGGCTCCGACCGAGCGCAGAGCAAGCTCGGGGGTGTTGTTTTCCTCGCTTAGGTGTGAGAGCGCAAATATGCTCGTACCGAAGCGGCACAGCTCTGCCGCCGCCTCTCCGCACACCTCGTTTGACAGATGTCCGCCGTCCGAAAGTATGCGATGCTTCAAATGCTCCGGATAGCTTCCGCGCAGAAGCATATCGCGGTCGTGATTCGCCTCAAGCATCACGGCATCGCAGCCGTGCAGACATTCGAGCGCCTCCGGCGGCGGATAGCCGCAGTCGGTCATGAGCCCCACCGACGTATCTCCGCAGTCGATGCGATATCCGACGCACATGGCGCTGTCGTGGGGAAGCCTGAACGACCTCACCTCGATATCCTTTACAGTGCAGGCAAATTCCGGCTCATGGCAAACCATCCGCCCGAGCTCGACGTACACCTTCTCGGGGAAGCCGAGCTTTCCGGACGATTCGTTCGTCACGTGTATGCAGGCGGAGCTCCTTTTAAGCAGCATAGGTATGCCGCGCACGTGATCGGAGTGCTCGTGCGTTATAAACACCGCATCGAGCCGATCGACCGAGCCGCCGACAGCCTTTAGCGCATCGCACACCGCGCGATAGCTTTTGCCTGCATCAATAAGTATCTCCGTATTTTTGTATTTTACGTACGTGCTGTTCCCCTTCGAGCCGGAAAAAAGGCTCCAGATCTCGGGGGATGAGAGCGCGTCACCGTTTTCGGTCATATCCGATGTCATAGCTTAAAATCCGATCTGTAAATTAAAAAATCCCGTTATTGTGATAAAAAGCATATCTATCAAAAGTGTAAATATAAACGGAATGACGCAGAAAAGCATCCATCTCGAGCGCTCGCGTCTTTCCTTTATCCCCGAAAGGTATTCCTCGGGTGATACGCCGTCGGTATCCGATATATCCTCGACCGACGGAAGCTTGCCCAAAAAGCCGCGGTTGACTATAACGTAGGCGCACAGCAGGACCGCTATCACCGCGGCGTAGATATGCACTATCGCCTCGAATTGCAGGCTGCACGCGAACACATACACCGCATATACGAGCACGGTCGCAAAAACAAGCGCAAGTGCGCGACGGCGCGCCGAGCGGCTCACCGTCCCACCCGAGGCAGTCACGCCTTTTTGATCTCTTGTTCGTTTTTTCTTATTTTTCGCCATATTATAAAATCTCCGACCCTATCGGTCACCCTTACAGCTTTATATCCTCACCGCGCAGAGCCGCAAGTCCCATGCGCAGCGCTTCGGTGGCAGTGCGCCGCTCGTCCGAGCTACCGTCGCGCAGAAGCGGAAGCAGCTTTCGGTAGAATTCACCTCTTACGCTCGGATCACCCGAGAGGTAGTCCGCATCATATATCGGCACCGTCTCGTCCTTTACCTCAAGCTCAAAAACAAGTCCGCCAAATCGTCTTATTATATGCTCGACGTCTATCTCAAGCTCGGGTGAAACGTCGCCTATCAGCCTTATGCGAAGCACCGTATCTCCACCGTAGCCTCGGTCACGTATGACCGAGGCGATCCTCTCGTCGGCCTCGTACGCATCAGCCGAGCCGCCGAGATCGACCGAGCAGGTCTCGTATCTTCTGCGCGAGAAGCGCACGCCGCTGACCTTTACGCTGCACAGCCCGTACTCCTTCTCGATCGCCGCGACCATCGCTCCGTGATGACCCGGCTCACCGAAGTCTCTGCCCTCAAGGCATCCGCTGTAGCCGTACCACGTGCCGCGCTCCTTCTTTATTCCGGGCGAGGTATGGATATGTCCGAGTGCGACGTAATCGAAGCCTCCGGACAGTATATCCTCGCGGGTTATCGGGCAGTATGAGGATATAGGCGAGGAGGTATCTCCGTGCGCGCAGAGCAGGTTTATCCGCTCGGGATGAGCCGGCCTTTTGCCGGCAAAGGGATTTTCATCCATCGTACTCTTAACGAAAGCATAACCGTACACGTCCGCACCGAGCTCCGGGAAGGAGAAGCACTCAAGCTTTTGGCTCTTGAATATATAAACGTTGTCCGAAAAGTCCACCGACGAATACACGCCTCCGTCACAGAACGGATCGTGATTTCCGGGAGCTATAACAAAGCGGCAGGAGGGCACGCTTGCAAGCTCACGGCGGACAAGCTCGACGGTCGAGCCGGTAACGTACTCGGAGTCGAACAGATCTCCGGCTATCAGGCATATATCTATCCCTGCCGTCCTTATATAGGCAACAAGCGATGAGAATGTGCTTTTCAGTTCCTCACGGCGAAGCCTCGATTTTTCAAGATCTCTGTGCCGAATCGGACTGTCAAGATGCAGATCGGCACAATGCAATATTTTTATCATACAAAGCAACCTCACTTTGCGCGGCAAAGCTACCCTTTCCGAAAATATTTTCAAGCTGATGCCGCACAGACGGCGGAGCGATACTCCGCGCCCGGTTAAGATTATACATTACGCCATGCGGCTTTTCAACAGTTTTCACAAATGGTTTTCCGAATGTTTAAATTTATCCGAGCTCCGCTCGTCAGCAATCGTACCAGGTATATCCGACCCCGATATCCACCGTAAGCGGAACCGCGAGCTTGACCGCTCCCTCCATCTCACGGCGAAGCAGCTCGCGTATCTTCGGCGCATCCTCGTGCGCGCACTCGACTATAAGCTCGTCGTGCACCTGAAGTATAAGTCGCGCATCGGTGCCGCTCTCGCGCAGCCGGCGGTATACGCCTATCATCGCAAGCTTGATTATGTCGGCGGCTGCTCCCTGGATCGGGCTGTTGCGCGCAACGCGCTCACCGAACGCCTGCATCGCCTTTTTGGGAGAGGCAAGCTCGGGGATCGCGCGGCGACGTCCGAACAAGGTGCTGACGTAGCCGTCGCGGTGCGCTTCCTCTATCGTTCGATCGAGGTAGCTTTTCACCGCCGGGAAGCTTGCAAAATAGCTGTTTATATATTCTCCGGCTTCGGCGCGGCTCACGTGCAGATCGCGCGCAAGCGAAAACTCTCCGATGCCGTACATGATGCCGAAGTTTACCGCCTTAGCGCTCTTTCGCTGCTCGGGCGTGACATCCGCCTCGGATATACCGAGCATCTGCGCCGCCGTGCGAGTGTGTATATCCTCGCCGCCCCTAAACGCCTCTATCATACCCTTATCCTCCGACACCGCGGCAAGCAGGCGGAGCTCTATCTGCGAATAATCGGCGTCCACCAGAACTCTGTCCTCGCTCTCGGCGCAGAAGAAGCGCCGCAGCTCTCGTCCCATCGGAGTTCTTATCGGTATATTCTGAAGATTCGGCTCGACCGACGAGAGTCTTCCCGTCGCCGTCACCGTCTGCTTAAAGCTCGTGTGCACCTTGCCGTCCTTATCCGCAACCTTGATAAGTCCGTCAACGTAGGTAGCCATAAGCTTGCTTAGCTGTCTGTATTCGAGTATAAGATCGACTATCGGATATCCGTACCGCAGCTTTTCAAGCGTTTCGGCATCGGTGGAATAGCCGGTCTTGGTCTTCTTCTTTGCAGGGAGCCCGAGCTTTCCGAAAAGTATTTCGGAGAGCTGCTTCGGGGATTGGATATTAAATTCCTCGCCCGCAAGATCGTATATGGCGGAGGCATACTCGCGTGCACGCGCGGCGAGCACATCACCGTACGAGCGAAGCTCGTCCACGTCCACTTTAAAGCCGTCCCTTTCCATTGACGCGAGCACCTCTGCCAGAGGAAGCTCTATATCGCTGTAAAGCTTGAGCTCGCCGTTCTCGCAAAGCCGCGAGTACAGCTCCGGCACGAGTGCCGCCGCCACCTCAAGCCTTTTTTTATCGTCGTATTCGGATACGTCCCCGTCACCGAGATACGCCACGGCCAGCCGCTCGAGCGGATAACCGCTCGCCGTCGGATCGAGCACATACGCCGCAAGACTTATATCGAATATATCCGCCTCGACGGACACCTCCGCATCGAGCAGCCTTGCGTGAGCCTCCTTTGAATCGAGCAGAGCGATATGATGCGAGGGGTCTCCGAAAAGACGTCTGAGCGTCTCGCGCGAAAGCTCGCCGCAGACGAGCTCGCCCCCCTCAAGCGACAGTATACGCTCCAGGTCAAAGCATACGGGAATGATAGCTTCCGCCGGATACGGGAGCGTCGTGGCTCCGCCCGGCTCTCTCTTTTTCGTGGTATTTTCACCCTCCGGGTGAGTAGCGGTATCTCTCGCGTCCTCAAGCTCGCCGGCGCTGTCCGCGGAATCGTCAGCCGAGCCATCGCCATGCTCCGCGCCCGGAGCTTCATCCTCACCGTCCGTGTGCTCGTTCAGTCCGAGCCTTTTTATCAGCGCGAAAAGCTCAAGCTCGTAAAGCAGAGCCTTCAGCGCCGGTCGGTCAAAGCCGTCGTACGATATATCCTCTATCGAGCCGCCGAGCGGTACCGATTTGCATATCCTCGCAAGCTCGAGCGACATCTCGGCATCGGCGCGCCCCGACGAGAGCTTTTTGAGCAGCGCACCCTTTATGACCGCGTTGCCCTCGGGCGATCTTTCAAGCTCGGCATACACCTCATCGATCGAGCCGTATTCCGCGATAAGCTTGAGCGCGGTTTTTTCGCCAACGCCCGAGACTCCGGGGATGTTATCGGAGGAGTCGCCCATCAGCGCCTTTACGTCGGCAAACTGCTCCGGCTGAACTCCGTATTTTTCAAAGAAGCGCGCCCGGTCGGTGTCCACCGTCTCGCCGGTCGTCGCGAGCAGCACGTGGATATTGTCGCGGATGAGCTGAAGCGAGTCTCTGTCTCCGGTAAGGATATAGGTACAAAGCTCCGGATCCTCCGCCGAATACTCGGCAAGCGTGCCGAGTATATCGTCCGCCTCGTAGCCCGCAAGCTCGCATATCTTTATACCCAGCCCCTCGACCGCCTTTTTCGCATATGGGAGCTGGACTGCGAGCT
>CAZSUR010000040.1:5761-9146 GCA_964610075.1 uncultured Lachnospiraceae bacterium | reverse complement strand
TTTTTGCTCCAGGTAGAATTGATTCAGCTTCGATGAATTCAGCTAAATTCACCTGACGGCGAGCTAAACGTGCTTCGCACAGTCAAACGTGCAAAGCGTACCTAAAACCAGAGTCATTCAAATCGCGCGAAAACCGCAGAACACGCGCAGAGCCGGAGGCTCTTTTTCAAATTATACATTACAAACCAAAAAAGGATCGTAGATATGAGCGTAAAAGAATATCCTGTAAAAATACATCTAAAATCGAAGATATCAAGCCTGCTTTTCGATGACACCACTCGGCCGCTTGTGGTCGAGGACGAGGACGGCGAGCTTGCACTTGTCGGAAACACCCCGGCTGTCGCCGATACCGTCTCGGAGGAGGCGGAGTGCGATATCATCGAGGCTGTGACCGACGGCGTGCTTTCGGTGGAGGGTGACAGCTTCACTGTCAGCTATACCGAGAGCGAGGAGTCCGGCATGGGCGGCTCAACCACCAAGATATGCTTCGAGCGTGAGCTGCCGGAGGTCATTACTATGGTTCGGTGCGGTCAGGTGTCGTCGGCTATGCTGTTCGATCCCTCGGATGCGCGCCGCATATGCACATACGATACCGGGATCATGCCGATAGAGCTTGCGATCAACACAAAGAGGGTGAAAAACTCGATCACCGAGCGCGGCGGAGACGTCCTGCTCGAGTACACGGTCGAGATGCGCGGTATGCAGACACAGCGCACGCTCATGGAGTTCAGCGTTGTGCGCGACAAGCGTCAGCCTGCGGAGGTATTGTCGTGAACGCCTCCGAGTTCCGCACCTGCCTTAAGGGAGGGCTCTCCGGAGTTTACCTTTTTTACGGCCGGGAGGAGTATTTAAAGCATCATTGCCTTGCGCTTGCGCGAGAGGGTATAATAACCGATCCGGCAGCCGAGGCGTTCGACCGCACGGTGCTCGATTCGCAGAGCTTCTCGGACGAGGCGTTGTACGCAGCGCTCGATATACCTCCGATGCTAAGCGAAAAGCGGCTTATCGAGGTGCACGAGCTTGATCTTATGCGCCCGACGAAGGAGCGGCTCGAGCAGCTTTGCAGCTTTGCCGACACCGCCGCCGAATACGACGGAAGCGTGGTCATCATATACACCGCCGAGAACGAGTTCGATCCCGGCACCGCAAAGCAGCCCTCGTCGGCGCTGAAGCAATTGTCGGGGCATCTTACGCCGGTCGCATTTGATCGCGAGACCCCGGCACGGCTGCAAAAATGGGTATACCGTCACTTTTCCGCCGATGGGATCGAGGCGGATCCTACGCTCTGCTCCTATCTTATAGATAAAAGCGGCAGAGATATGTATAATCTGATCGGTGAGATATCCAAGCTGTCCGCATACGTGCGCTCCTGCGGCAGAAGCAAGCTGCTTCGCGAGGATATTGACTATATAACTGTGGATATCTGTGAGATAGATCCGTTCGATTTTGCAAACGCCATCCTCGAGCATAACACCGACAGAGCGTTTGAGATACTGAGAGAGTACAGGCTCCGTCGCGAGCCGCCGGAGCTGCTGCTTGCCGGTATATCGAGGGTGTACGGAGATATGCTCGTCATACGCGAGCTCGCCTCCTCCGGCATGAGCCTGCGGGACGTGGCATCTAAGCTGAAGATGCATGAGTTCCGCGTGGGACTTTACCATAAAAATTCGCAGCGGCGCAGCCGCGCGGAGCTTTCGCGTGCGATCGAGCTGTGCTCGGCGGCGGATGCCGATATCAAGAGCACCGGGCTTGACAGCTACACGGTGATAGAGCGGCTGATAGCTCAAACGGCGCTGGCGACGTGACGAATACGCCGGTGCGCGAACAAACGAAAGGTCGAGAGGAAATGGAGACCAAGGACGCAAAAAAGCTTTGCATAGACCGCCCGATAATAGTCGAGGGCAGGTATGACAAGATAAAGCTTTCATCTATACTTGACGCGGATATAATAACCACCGATGGCTTCGGGATATTTCGCGCAAAGGAAAAAACTGCGCTTATCCGCCGGCTCGCAGACGAGCACGGAGTGATAATTTTCACCGACAGCGACGGTGGAGGCAAGGTGATCCGCAACTACTTTAACTCGATACTCGATCCTGCGAAGCTGATACATCTGTATATTCCGCAGATAGAGGGCAAGGAAAAGAGGAAAAAGCAGCCGTCGGCTGAAGGCTTTTTAGGCGTTGAGGGAATTGACGCGGATATCATCCGCGAGATATTCGCACCGTACAGCGTGGGAGCGGCTCCGAGAGAAAAGGGCGAGCCGATAACGAAGGGCGATATGTACGCGGACGGTCTTTCCGGCGGCGACGGAAGCTCCTCGCGACGCGCCGAGCTTGCGCGCAGGCTCGGATTTCCTGCCGATATGTCGGCAAATGCGATGCTCTCGGCGCTGAATATGCTTTATACGCGGAGCGAATACAAAAATATAATAAAGGATCTTTTTAAATGAGCAGGGTAAAAGAGCTTATAAAAAAATACCGCGAGCTTATCACCTACGTCATATTCGGCGTGGCGACGACCGCGGTGAACTGGATAATATTCTTTCCGCTCAAGCAGGTGCTTGAGTTGAATCTTTTTTCGATGCCGGAGCAGCTTCGGCTCCAGGCGGCGAACGCCGTTTCCTGGATCGGAGCGGTAGTATTTTCGTTTTTCGTAAACAAAAAATACGTATTCTGCAGCCGAACCGAGAGCCGACTTGCGGCGTGGCGCGAATTCGGAGCCTTCGTTGCATCGAGATTCCTCTCACTTTTAATAGAGGCAGCCTGCCTTGTGCTCGGTGTCGAGCTGTTTTCGCTTGACGAAAATCTGACCAAGCTTGCCGCCGCCGTGATCGTAGTTGTATTCAACTACGTTGCCGGAAAGCTGCTTGTGTTCAGAAAAAGAGGATCGACCCCCGAACGATAACGCAAAGGAGTTTATTTTATGAAAACATTAAAGCTTTTTTTACGCGCGGTCGCCGCAGGAATAATGATAGCTATCGGAGGAACGGTATATCTCTCCTGCGACAATAAATACATAGGCTCGCTTCTGTTTGCCGTGGGCTTGTTTTCGATAGTTACGCGAGGCTACGCGCTCTTTACCGGAGCTGTCGGATACTTCTTCAGCGTCGGCGGCGAGGGCAAGCTCGAGCTTCCCGTAATATGGCTTGGAAACCTTGTAGGCACCTCTCTGTCCGCTCTGCTGCTGAAGCTCACCCGCATATCGGGTGCGATTGGGGAAAAGGCGGCAAAGCTTTGCGAGACAAAGCTCGCTGACTCGCTTCTGTCGGTATTTGTGCTTGCGATCTTCTGTGGTATGCTTATGTATTTGGCGGTGGATTCGTTCAGAAATCAGCAGAAAACGCTTATCCGCGTGATCCCGGTGTTCGTGTGCGTTTCGGTAT
>CAZSUR010000040.1:0-5751 GCA_964610075.1 uncultured Lachnospiraceae bacterium | reverse complement strand
GGTATTTATACTGTGCGGATTTGAGCACTGCGTCGCGAATATGTTCTACTTCGCCGTCGGTGGAGGCTATGCCGGAGTGCTCGCAGGCGATCTCCGCTCGATCATCTCCCTTCTTGTGATGACCGTCGGTAACGGAGTCGGAGCTATCATCCTTGATCTGATAAAGAAGTCTTCCGTGCCGAAGAAGGAAGGATGATTTATACGATATCGTAAAAACACAGCCGAAGGAGCGCCGGGTGGCACTTCTTCGGCTGTTCTGAATTTTGCAGACTCGTATCAAAGGCACAAAAACGCCCATCCTTCGTTTGCTTCGAGGATGGGCGTTGCTTTTATGAGAATCTTTCGATAATCAGCTTTACCGCATACATTATTATCGGTATCGTCGCGGTAGAGAACAGGGTGGATAGCCCGACAAGATGAGCGCCGTACCTCGAATCCATGTCGTAGGTCTCGGCAAACATTACGCTGTTCGATGCCGCAGGCAGAGCTGTCATCAGCGCTCCGAGCGCGGTCATGCTCGGGCTGAAGCCTAAGAGCATCAGCATCGCGGTCACCATTATCGGCAGTACAAGCTGCTTTACGATGCAGTAGTAGTATATCTTCGGATTGGTGAATATCTTTTTAAGCGGTATCCGGGTTAGCTGCGCGCCTATCAAAAGCATTGATACCGGCGTGCACATCGAGCCGAGATAGGATGCCGCATCAAGTATTGGCGACGGGAGCTGTATGCGGCAGACATAGAACAAAAGTCCTATCGCGCACGGCACCGTGCCGTAGTTTAAAAGCATCTTTTTGAAGTTTATCTTTATCGCAGGATTTGCCTTGTGAAGTATCACCATGCCGTACGTCCAGCAGGTGATGTTGAACACTATCACGTAAAAGGCACCCCAAAAAACGCCGATATCTCCGTATATCACCCGAAGCAGGGGAAATCCGAGAAAGGCGCAGTTGGAATAAACGATGCAAAATTCGGTGATCCTATGCTCGTTTTTGTCCTTTATCCAGGCGGTGAAAAATACCGCGGCAACAGCCGAGGCTCCGATAGAGAGCGCGGATACCCCGAGTACCGTCATTCCGGATATAAGATTCTCCCTTGAGTATTCTATACCGAGTATCGACTGAACTATAAGAAAGGGCTGGAACACCTTCAAAACAAGTCCGGACAGCGCCTTTGAGGTGTGAGCGTCAAGCCATCCGAGCTTTCGTGAAACGAAGCCCGCCGCCACCATTATAAACATAGTGATGACGGTGAACAGCAGAGTTTTTATATCAATAACCATTTATTTTTTTATGCTTCCCCGTGATAATTATTCTTCTTCGTATGCGTCGAGCTTTGCCTTTATCGCCTTCATGTCGGTGAGCATATCCTCGCGCTTGCGCGGATCGCGCAGGAGCAGAGAGGGGTGGAATACGGCGCATATCTCATAGCCGTTGCGCTCGAACCATACACCGTGCTCCTTTGTTATCTTGAAGTCGGGCTTTATCAGCCGCATGGCGGATATTCTGCCGAGGCACACTATCATTTTTGGGTGGATGAGGCGTACCTGCTCGCGCAGATAGTCTATGCACATATCCTGCTCGCTCGGCAGCGGATCGCGGTTTTTGGGAGGACGGCATTTGAGCATATTGGCTATGTATACCGAGTCGCGGTCGATGCCGACGGCATCAAGGTAGCGGTCGAACAGCTTTCCGGCGCGACCGACAAAGGGCGTGCCGCTCAGATCCTCGTTCTCACCCGGAGCCTCGCCTATAAACATTATCTTTGCGTTGCGGTCGCCTGCTCCGAACACGACGTTAGTCCGCGTACGGTGAAGCTCGCATTTCGTGCAGCCTTTGCAGCTTTTTTCAAGCTCTTCCCAAGTTATCATTTTATACCTCCGAGGTTTTATTATTCGTAAGCTATGCGAGCGACGCCATTATCCCGATCGCTCGGCTTGCGCATATGCAGCGGCAATGCTCGCGGAGGTAGCCCTCCGACGCCTTGCCTGTGCGCTCGTGCGAGAAATCGAGCAAAAGATGCTCGAGCAGCCGCGCCTCCTCCGGCGGAAGCAGGAGAAAATAGCGTGTGCGCGAGGCCGATTCCTCCGCGTATACGCTCCCGACGTCGCGGTGTATGAGCGGCATCGCCGCTCCGGCTGCCGAAAGCAGCTCGTGGATCGACGCGAACTCGAATATTCGCTCGCTCGCGCACGTCGACTCCGCTATCTCAAAGGATACGGCGTCGCCATCTCGCTGCGCGCTCTCGCGCTCGCCTATCTTCGTTACGTAAAGCTCGCATATGCCGCTCTTCGACACGTATGCCTGGATCAGCACGCGTCTGTCCGCGGCATCGAATCCGGTGCGGTGCTTTGCATCGTCGAGTATCGTCCAGAATGCTCGCCTTGTTTCGGTGTTGCCGTAGTCGAGATGCTCGCAGTCGAGAGAATATTTTGCGATATCCCGCTCGTTTAGTATTATTTTCAGCTTTTCGCTGCTTATAAGCAGGGTCTCCATTATGCGTATGCTCCCTTCAAGCGTATAGACTTCACTATACATTATAAGCATACGTCCCGTGTTTTGGTACCCCTAAAAATATGGTAGCGCGGTAGCTTTTTCCCATGGCACGCAAAAAATGCGCGCTACGCTTGCGGATCTGCACGCTTTTTGCCTACGGCGCGTGGCGGCAGGATATCGGTGACGAGCGTGTGGCGTGTACAATGCTCGGGATTGATCCGTTCCGTGCTGTCGCAAAGGGCACAGCGTGCAGAGACACGATAGCGAAGTGTGCAAAGCCCATATCGGCTCTCGCAAAGCGGTCGACTGCGTGGTGATCCGACGCACTCGGTGAAGGAGCCGCCACAGGGATTGCGTAAGCAAATCCTCTGCACGTATTCTACCATGAAGCAAAAATGCTTGCTTGCAATGGCATTTTTGCGAAGCCGTCAAT
This sequence comes from uncultured Lachnospiraceae bacterium, assembly GCA_964610075.1. Lineage (GTDB taxonomy): Bacteria > Bacillota > Clostridia > Oscillospirales > CAG-272 > CAZSUR01. Next base: position 2,825 of record CAZSUR010000040.1, on the reverse strand, counting down.
TACGCAGGGCATGCTCAGCATGCCGCGGGCGTAGTCCGAAAACTTGCACAGCAAGGATTTCTGCGTATATTATACCACATCTCACCGGATATTGAAATACCTTTTTCTTTATGTATATCGGATAGGTATAAACGGCAGCTCCATATCCGATATTGACCCTCACTCCATCTGCTTTCCCAAAAATCCGGCGGCTGTCTGCACAAGCTTGATCTCAAGCTCTCGCTCGGGACGGCTCGAGGAGGGAGAGACGGCTGAAACGACTCCGCCGATCACGTCTCCGTCGCTTATTATCGGCATGGCGCAGCCGATATAATATCCCGTTTGCTCGATTGTTATATCGTGGCGTATATCTCCGTCCGACCAGAAAAGCGAGCGACTCTCTATTATATCTTCAAGCTCGTGCGATATGCGCTTGTCGGTAAACTCTCTGCGCGGAACTCCGGCGAAGGCTATCACGCAGTCCCGGTCACATATTATCACCGAAAGCTCGCAGGTCTTGTGAAGCGTTTCGGCATACTGCGAGGCAAAGGCTCCGAGCTCGCCTATCGGTGAGTATTTTTTGAATATCACCTCGCCCTCGCGATCTGTGTATATCTCAAGCGGGTCGCCCTCTCGGATACGCATTGTGCGGCGGATTTCCTTCGGGATAACTACTCTTCCGAGATCATCGATTCGGCGTACAATTCCGGTTGCTTTCATTTGCGATTATCTCCTTGTTTTTTCTTTGCTTGGTTAGTATTTGTAAAAGGTGGGGAATTATGCGGAAAAATTATTTTATCGGCGGATTTTTTGCGTTGCCCTTCCGATGCTCCCATTTTCTGTCGGGACTTCGATATTCACCTTGCATTTTTTGTCGTATTCGGTTGACAATGCATTGCGGTTGGATTATAATAGTTAATGCAGATTAACTTAAAGCGTTTGGAGAGGGATCGGTGTGACAAGAGAAGGCATTTATGAATTTATTTCGAGGCAGAAGACCTCTATAATATCCTCGGTGGGAGAGGACGGATATCCCGCGACGCGAGCGCTCATTCAGCCGGTGCTTATAGACGGCAACGATATTTATTTTGCCACCTATACGTCGTCGAGAAAGGTCGCGCATTACCGCGCCAATCCCAAGGCCTGCGTATATTTTTACGAAAAGGGTAGGAGCTTTTCCGGAGTCGAGATAAAGGGAGAGATGGTCGTGCTTACCGACGATGCGACCAAGCGGCGCTTCTGGAAGCCGTTTTTCTCTCGGTTTTACCGAAGGGGAGTTAACGATCCCGATTACTGCATTTTAAAATTCACCGGAGCCGAGGCGCAATGGTTTACAAATCAGCGCACCGAGACCGTTGCACTTTAAGGAGGATGAGCGTGGACAGATATATGGAAGCGAACGTAGTCCTGTCAAAGTTTTCAAGAGGCTACATGGAGCTGAAAAAGGATCTGCCGATAAGACCGAGCGAGATGGCGGTGCTGAACATCATCACGCAGCGTGAGGGAAGCTACACACCGCTTATGATAGCGGAGCTCCTCGGAGTATCGAAGCCGATGATAGCGGCGCACGTTCGTGTGCTTTTGAAGGAAGGCTACGTTTACAAGAAGCCGTCCGCGGAGGATGGCCGCAGCTTTTACGTGCTTCCGACCGATAAGGCGATAAGGCTTGCCGACGAATTTAACTCAAAGCAAGCCGAATATCTTAAAAAGCTGGAGGCGGCGATGGGAGAAGCCGAGTTTTTCGAGCTTGTCCGCCTGCTTTGTGCGGCGCTGCCGACGCTTGACGGCATGAAGGAGTGATATAGTATGCAAAATGATAAGATAAGCAAGGCGGTAGCCTGGAATCCGTGGCACGGCTGCAAAAAGGTCAGTCCGGGCTGCAAAAACTGCTTCGTATATAAGATGGATCGACGCTATGGCAGAGATACCACCATTATAGCTAAGGGAAAGACTACGTATGAGCTGAAGGACAAGGATTGCCCACCGGGATCTGTTGTCAAGCTCTGCTTTTCATCCGACTTTTTCATCGAGGAGGCGGACGAATGGCGCGAGGGCTGCTGGGATTTTATCCGCCGTCGCCGCGATTGCATTTTCGTGACAACGACCAAGCGCCCCGAGCGGATAAAAGAGTGTCTCCCCTCCGATTGGGGCGAGGGCTGGGATCATTTTCACCTCAGTATATCTATCGAAAATCAGGAGATGGCAGACCGCCGGCTCCCGTATTTTCTTGATGCTCCGCTCTCGCATCGCGAGGTGTTCTGCTCGCCGCTTATTGCTCCGATAAAGCTCGGAAAATATCTTGACACGGGGCTTATTCGATGCGTCAATGTCGGAGGCGAGATGTCTCCGAAAAATGAGGTGCGCCCGATCATGTGGGAATGGGTGCGCGATCTGTATCTTGAGGCGAAGGAGCGCGGCATCGAGTTCTACTTCCATCAATGCGGCTCGATGTTCATGCGTGACGGCGTAAACATCGGAAAGTGGAAGCTGAACGAGCAGATAGCGCGTGCGGAGGAGATACAGCATGAGCTTGAAGCTACCTACGGCGCGACGCCGAGAGGCGGAAACGGCGCCTGCTGCTAAAGGAGAAGTATATGAACGACAAAAAGCTTGAGTTTTATCCGAAGCATCCGTCCGATGCGAAAACTTATATTATCGAGACCTCGCCTATGCCTCAGCTACAGCAGACGGCGCCGTTTGACGCGAGGACACTATGCGACGAGTACGCCGCCGACGCGGACGGATTTTTCGCGAAATACGTCGACAAGCGCTTCTGCATCTCGGGTATTGCCAAAAAGGTCGGTCCCGATATTCACAACAAGCCGTCGATCGAAATATCCGATTCT
>CAZSUR010000039.1:0-9211 GCA_964610075.1 uncultured Lachnospiraceae bacterium | reverse complement strand
CGTTCACGCTGCCGTTGAGGAAGTTGACGCACGGAGAGACTACCTTTCCGCGCGCTGCGGTCATATACAGCTCGACGCCGATGGGAACGTCGCCGCCATTGCGGATGAGAAAGCTGTTTTCGTCCTTGTCAAGACCTGCCGTGGCCCCTCCCGGAGTGATGTTCAACGGAAAGGTAAAAAGCGGCACCTTATTTATCTCCGTGCGCTTTATAATCACGTTTTCGTAAAAGTAGGGATTCGGGCAAACAAAGCCGACCTCAACGCGGATAGGCATATACAGATTCTTCTGCACGAACCTGACCTCCGCGACGCAGACGTCGATGCTGCGCGCGCCAAGCCCTCTGTCCACCGTAAGCGTGCCCTCCGCGCGAGGGTTGAAAAAGGACGTAAGCCAACGTCTGGTGCTCTCCTCCTCGGAGGGCGCGGCCACCACCTCGAACGCAAGATCTATCCTGCGCGCATCTATATGAATATCGGCAACGCGCGCGCCGTCAAGCGCCGAATATTTCTCAAGAGCGATGCTGTAAGCTCCTGCGTCTATCCCCTCGCAGGACAGTATGCGATATATCGAGTCGCGTCCGAGCTCCATCGACTTCAGCCCCAATGAGATCGTCAAATTCAATTTTTTATCCATGATCCTTCCTTTTCCATGCACTCCGCGCGGCGCGCCGCATAGCCTGCGATGCGCCTCTGCTGATATTCGTTATACGTATCGCATATATAAAGGAGCATATCGCTTAAATCGAACAGATCCGGCGTTCTGTCCGAGAATATACGCTCGATAGCGCCATCTCCGAGGATAGCGTCGATGACGCCGGATAAAAAGCTCACCGTTCTTGCGTTTCTCGTTCCCGGATCCTTGATCTTTTCGATAGCGTCCGCCTCACGCAGGCTTTTCTGCGCGAGATATCGCAGCTTTGCTCCGAATTTTGCGGTCATCTCTATATCGAAGCGCATTCCCTCTATATCTATCGGAAGTATCCTTTTTTTAAATCTGAAGCGTTCCGTATAAACCACCTCCCATATTTTTTATTATCTGCATACAAGCAGTATATACGATCTGTTTCCAAGCGAATATTTTTTGATCTCGTTTACGGTGAGCGCCTCGGCCGGAGGCGCTGTCGCCTTCGTGCACTCTCCCGCCGCAATGAGATCCACGCCGCCGCGGAAGGTGTAAAACGGCTCTTTATCCGGGGCGGCATCCCACAATTCGGGTGATACGTAGCGTCTGTCCGAGATCACCGATTCGAGAAAAACGTACACTCGCGTGCTCGAGCCGGATGTGAAATCACGTGTAAAAACAGCCTCGTCCGAACACACCTTGACCGAGCGGAGCACCGTCGGGCGATACTCTCCGTCACCGAGATAGTTGAAAACGGTCACCGTATCCGGTGTAAATCTCTTATCCGGCATACGCGCCTCCGTTACATCGGTATGCTGCGCGGCAGGTATATCCCGCCTTTTTAAGTATCGAGTACGCCATAGCCGAAACCGGCACGCCCATGACCGATATACCCACTCCGTTGACCGAGCTGTCGTAGCTTATGCTGTAATCTCCCATCCGCTCGCTTTTGCCGGGAGCGGACGATTGCAGCCCAACCAGCGCCGCGCGGCCGCCCTGGAGATATATAAGCTCGGTCTGATATGCCGTCGCGCGACGGATGCACTCATCCTCGCCCGAGATGTCGCTTTTCGTGCAGAGTATCCTTACAACGTCCTCCGCCGCCTCGCTTATCGAGTCGAACTCCTCTGTCGGAATATCGGCTCCGCCGAAGCTGTTTTTGTAATAATCATAATCTATAAATGGCATAGCACACCTCCGCCGATCTATCTTGCTTTTCTCGGTCGCACGCGCATACCGAGCATAAGCTCTCCCACGGGCTCATCTGCGGCATATGGCAGCGGAGCGACCGAAAATGTCGGAAACTCGTCACGTGCGCCGAAGAACGCGCCCGGATCCTCCTTTAAAAGAGCCTCAAGACAGCGCTCCGCCGCACCTGCGATATCCTCCGCATCGTCAGGTATAGCCGCAAGCAATCTCTCCGCCACCGCCGCACGTGCGATAGACGAAATAAACTCCTTCTTTTGAAGCACCGCTTCTATCGCCGCGCGCTTTTTCGTCAAAGCAAGCTCCTCCCGCGCAGCCTCAAGCTCCGAGCGCAGCTTTACGTTCACCGCCTCAAGCTCTGATCGCTCGGAGAGCGTCTCATCAAGCCGAGCGGACAACTCACACATACCCTTGTTCATCTCATCGAATATGGCATCGCTTTTCTCGGACGCCTCCTGCGCCTCACGGAGCTTGGACTTAAAGCCCTCTATATCTCGGCCGTGTATCTCCATTATCTCGTCTATTGCATCCTTTTCAATGCCGAGCTTTTCCAAAAGCTCTCGTTTCATTCCTCGTCATCCTCCTTTTCGGATAATATATTCGGCACGGATAGGCTTGCGCCGTCCTGCCATTTCATGCGAAACTCCTCGACACTCATAAGTCCGAGTGAGACCTCCTTCATATCACACTCGCGCACCGATTCGGCATCGACTATTATGCTGTCGTCAAAGTGCACACTCACCTCGCTGTCCCCGACGGGAGCAAGCCCGTAAAGGGTCAGCATCGCATCGACCGCATGGCGAAGCTCGTCGAGCGCACAGCTTAGCGAGTTCTTTATATCTCTCACCGTGCTGTACGTACGCTGGCGCATAAAGCGGATCTCGGTCGCAGTCTTCGCCACCTGCGCAGGATCCGAAAAGGTTCCGCGCGAAAGTCCTACCGCATCCTCGATTAGCATTATTATTCGGTTAAGCCCATTTATAAGCGAGACATCGCGAAGCTCGGGAGAGAATATGTTGAACAGCTCACCCGAAGCTGTAGCCGAATCTATCGCATTTGCTCTGAAAAGCCGCTCCTTGCCTTTAGGCAGTATCGGCTCGCCGCTTCGGTCGAGAAGGAACATATCGCTGCTCGCATCAACGGCGAGCTCGCCTCCCTCATATTCCCAAAGCAGGCGTCCGAACTGACGATCGGCTTCGCCGAGCAGTCTCTCGGCCGATGCGAACACCGACGCACCTATGTGCGAGCCGGGGAGCTCCGCATTGCCGCACGGCATCGAGAAATACGCAAACAGCGGTCGGTTGAGTCGGTCTATCTTCACCCTCTCCGAGATCTCGCGCCATGCCGGCACCTCGGCAAGCGCCACCGGCTTATCCGGACGTCCCGGCTCGGTAATATACGCGGAATTGAGTATCTCGTACCCATGCTCGCCTATAATATGCCTCTCGCATCGAATATACCGCTTTCCTTTTATCGTACGGCGGTCATAGAAGACGGCAGACGATATTCCGCCCGAGCCGTCAAAGGACAGTATATCGAAATCGGTCGGGAGCAGGCAGCTTATATTTATTTTGCCGTGCCATAGGCAGGGCTTGAGCATTACTCCGCCGAGTGCACACGCGTACTCGGTATATACCCTTATACGCGGCAGGAGCGCGCCGAGTATCTCGCTCATAAGAGCAGAGCGCTTGCCATCTCCGGGAGATATTGTAAGCTCGAGCGTGGTCAGCCTTGCAAGCTCGGACGCGATAGCGGCAGCGAGCTTGAGCGAGGTCTCCCCCTCCTTCAGCCACGGAGCGTCTCCGCGGTATATATCAAGCCATCTTCTGCCGTTCTCGCGCATCGCGCGCAGCGCAGGCTCGAGTTCCGACTCGTCAAAACGTTCACCACCGCGCTCCGCGCCGTCAGCCCCACTACCTCCGATGCCGGAGCGCAGGCGCGAAAACGAGTCTGAAAGCATCTGCTTTATCGACATATAAAAATCACCTCTCTATAATCATTCTTCGGTAAAGGAAATCGAGCGCCCGTCGGATGATACCGCGGCATTGCCGTATGCTGGCTCACCGCACGCCTTGAAGCATCCGCTGTATGTGAGCATCTCGGTATCCGCTCCGACGATATCCGGGATATGCGTAAACTCACAGCGTACGCACGAATATATCGCTCCGCCATCCACCTCCGACCGATGCAGCATATCCGGAAAATACAGAAGCACCGCCTCCGCGTCGAGAGTGCCGGATGCTGACGCCAGCGCATCGTGCACCGGATCTCCCACAAAGCGATCGAAGGCGTACCTCACCGATGCGGACGAGCCGACAAGCTGTGTCCTCGGGTGAGCTTCATCTATATATTGCCTCGTATATTCGATCGCTCCGATATTCACACGAAGCATAGTAAAGCCGTCCATCCGTCTGATGCTGCCGTCGGGCAGCTCCATGTATATGGGCATATCAGCCCTTTTTGCAGGTATTTTCATACGATATCATCACCGCCCTCCGTTTTCGCTTCGCAAAAATAGTCAAGTCTGTACGCAGCACCGTATTCCTCGGTCGAGTTATCGTTTTGCCTTTTGAGCGAGGGTCGCGAAAGCTGCCTAAGCTGTATCGCACGACTTCCGCCGGATAGCTTCGGCAGCTCACCGCCGAGCAACCATCGCGAAAGCGAGTCGAGAATCTCCTCGGCGCGCGCAGCGTCGGACGTGCCTCGCACACGCACCCTCTCGGTGATCTCAAACCTCCACGCAGCAACGTAGCTCCCGTCGGCATAGCTCCGAAGCAGCTCCGTCTCGGGGCACCGGGACAGCTTTATCGCCGGCAAGCCCTCTCCGAACGCTTCAAGGGTAAAATCAGCCGGGCGCTCCTCCCACGTATTCAAAAAGTCGAGCACCGCCGCGGCGATATCCCCCTCCGGCATATCAATGCCGTTTTTATATCTTTCCATAACAATCAGCCTTTCTTTTTTGAGGTGCCGCAGCGTTTTGCGGCACCGAATCAAAATATCCGACACCGTAATATCCCCCGGGCGGAGACGGGAGGTCGGAACACCCCCTCCCGCTCCGTCAGAGAGGTGATATCAGGCTTCGGTAACGAAGGCTATGCCGTCCGCGCGGTTGTTGAGGATAAACACGTCCTCATAGCTCTCCTCGAAGTAGACGTACTTGCCGCCCGACGCTGCCGACGGCTCGTCAAGCTGCGCGTACTCGTAGGAAACGGGAGTTATAACGCTCTCGGGATGTATGAGAAGCATCTTTATCTGCTTTGCGGAGCCGGTCGGCTCAAAGCCCTCTGTAAAGTCGTAGGCGGTCTTCATCAGCTCCGCCGGAACCTCGATTATGCTCACTCCGTCAAGAGTCGTTATTCTGCGGTTAAGATTACCCTCGCTGTTCTGCACGTCGAAGGTTCTGTTTATCGCCGCAGAGTTCTTCAGCATATTCATAAGATCGGGGGTGAGATAAAGTATTCTTCCGCTGACCGGCACGCGCTTTTCGCTCATCGCCTCCATAAGCTCGTCGAAAACACTGAGGATATTTTCGGCTGTGATCTCATCCGTCTTTGCAGTATGACCGAGCGCCGTCCAATCGGTATAGATCTTGCTGCAGGTGTAAGCGTCCATCTCGGGGAATTTGTGCTCGGTATTGAACACCGAGGTGATGTTCGAGATGTTAGCTGCAGCGTTGGTCTGGTCTATATCCTGCGGATGGATGAGAGTGCTCCATCTTCTCTGATTTGTGAGCACCTTCGTCTCCCATGAGTTTTCGTAATTTCTCGCGCAAGCTTCGTTTGCGTCGCGCGAGGACGCTACGCGCCCGGTAGTCTTTATCACCGGGATCTCTATCGTCTTTCCACCGGTGAAGCGATATCTTCCGTTGTTCGGAGTAGCGTAAAGCGCTCCGAAATTGAGCACATAGGGCCATTCCTGCGCCAATGCTTCGTTGTATACCTTTGCATAGTTTACCGAGTTGATCTGAGTTGCCATATTTTTGTTTCTCCTTTTCTTAAAATAAAAATTATCTATATTCAAAGACACGTCGGAGCCAACACGTTTTGTACGAGTCCGCCTCTCATATTCCGCCGTATCGTCGAATCAATCTGTTGACCTCCCGCTCTATCGTATATTCGAAGGCGTCGAGCGAATCTATATCGGAGGTGCCGTTATCGAGCCGTACATCGCCCGGCACATCAGGATCCCAGACCGCGGTACAAAACGCATCCGCAAGGCTCCGAGCGTCGGGGGACAGACGCAGCCGCCCTTGATTCATCAGCCCGAGCGTGAGCCTTATCCGGTCGTTTACCGAGGTCTTTGCGGCATTGCGCACGGCTATCGGCAGCCCTCGCTCGCGCACGGCGGCGCGAAGCGTTCGGATAAGCACCGATTCGGCGCTGTCACAATAGGCTACATCCGCCCTGCCGTAAAGCGATAGTATCCGGCAAACGAAATCGCAGAAGCGATTGCAGAGCCGCTCGGCGTCGAGCTCTATCGCGTGCCGCTCGGAGGCGAGCACGATGACGTCGGAGGAGCCGTGCGAGGTCGCCGTCGCAACGAAGGAGGTCGCACTCCTCGTGCCGCCGAAATCCACCCCTATCGTGACCTGCCGCAGTCTGCGTGCGCGTATATCCTCGAAAGCTATCGTATAATTTTCGGGAGAGGCGGCGAACGCGCGGTATATCGCCCCTTCCGCCACCGTCCACAGCCCTCTTACATAGCGGTCGTAGTACACCGTTCCGAAATACTCCGCCTTCAGTCTTGAAACGAATTCTTCGGTAAGAAACGGATTGTCGTCTATCGTATAATGCTGGACGTATATATCCGCGTCGCTGTCAAGAAAGCGCTTGAACCAATGGCTCGGATTCTCCGGATTGCAGGTGCCGTCAAAGCATGAGTAAGGCTTGTCAAGTCTGCTTTTCAGCATCGCGAAAACGTCCTCGCTCCAGGTCGTTATCTCGTCTCCGTAGCAGTATTCGATCCCCGAGCCCTGCAAGCGCGACGCAGCGGAAGAAAGGCCGGCGCCTATCATATAACACTCCCGACCGAACAGCACTACCGTGTTATTTCCCGAGGAGGGATATCCTACAAGCTCGTCTCCCCATATGCTTCGCATAGGATCGAGTATGTTTCGCTTGAGCGTGGTCACAGTATTTCCGATAAGCACTATCAGCCCGTCGCCCCGACACCGCCTTATCCTCATTGGTATGGTGAAATAATCGCAATAGCTTTTGCCGGAGCGCGTCGCTCCGACCTTTATATTCCAACGATGTGAAGCACACATAAAATATTCCTTCTGCTTTTCGCTGAACATATTTTTTCACCTCCAGAAAAGCTACGGTGCCACCGAGCCGAAGAGAGTCGTATATCCGACGGATAACGCTTTAATGCCCGGTCTTTTTTCCACAAGGTCAGTATAGCAGAGCCGCGCGCGTTATTCGCCCCGTGTTTTTTTCTTCTTTTTCCGTGTGATTTTCCGCAAAGCAAAGCATAATCGACACGGTATTACAGGATACCTCGATTTTCGCGGAATAATAAAAAAAGCACCGGCAGAGTAAAGCCGAGCATATCGACCTCACCCTGCCGGTGACGTATCTGTGTACCGAGATATTAAATTAAAAACTGAGCCGCTGAAAACGCGATATAGATGCCGATAAGCAGCACACCCTGCCAGCGCATCAGTCGCTCGCGCAAGAGGGTCGGGACGGTGAGTATCAGCATCACCGAAAGCATGACCGGGATATCTATCAAAAGCGAGGAGTTTATCCCGAACACGAGCGATGACTGCGGCACCGTGAACGGATTTACCGTTACCGATATACCGTTCACAAGCACGAGATTGAACAGATTCGCTCCGATGACGTTGCCGAGCGACAGCGAGCTGTGCCCTTTCACAAGCGAGGTTATCGCTGTTATAAGCTCGGGAAGCGAGGTGCCGATGGCAACGACGGTAAGCCCTATCACCTTTTCGGATACGCCTATCGTCTTTGCTATAAAAGTCGCGTTGTCAACGAGGAAATCAGCACCGAAGGCTATAAGCACAGCTCCGACAATGAGCAGGACAATATCCTTTATCAGGCTGTCCTTCGTGCCGTCGACCTTCGATTCGACCACGTGATCCTCTCCCCTAATCATCTCAAGCTCGTACTCGGACATAGAGACGATGCCATGCTCCTACGCTATCACCGTATCTATATCCGCAGCGCTTCCTCTCATGCGAAGCACGGTTAACACCATATACAAAACAAATACCGCGAGCAAAATTATTCCGCACGCGCGCGGAAACTCCCCGAACACATATGCCGAGAAGCAATAGATCGCCGCCGATACAAAGAAGAAGGACACCGGCATTATCATGCTTTTCCTCGTCGCAGCACCCGGCTTTACCGCAGCAGATATGGCGGCGATAAGCGCCGTATTGCATATAATCGAGCCTATCGCATTGCCGTATGCGATAGAGCCGCTGCCTCCGATCGCGGCGGATGCCGACACCATCACCTCGGGCAGCGTGGTACCGATGGATACCACCGTCGCGCCGATAAGCAGCTCGGGCAGATGAAAGCGGCGCGCGATCCCGGATGCGCCGTCAACAAACCAATCTCCACCCTTGATAAGCAGTATAAATCCAACTAAAAGCAAAGCTACCGCCTGAACCATCAAAATACACCTCTTGATCTTAAATTGACAGAATGGTATCACAACAAAACGACTTTGTCAATACCTAAATCAGTATCATGACAGCGGCGCATATCGCCGGAAGCAGCATCAAAAGCACGCCTATCAAAAGCCCGACGACAAAGTCGCGGATCACAGCTTCCGCCTCACCCAAGCGCTTCATTTTCACACCTCCGTTCGCCCCGGATCCCACCTTCGACCACGCAAAGCTCTCAAATATATTATTGCCTGTATGTTTTGATAATTTTCATACATTTAAAAGAATTACAACACCTTGACAATACCTTTGAAATGTGTCATAATAAAAGCAGAAAATACAGTATTTTGGAGGTTACGCAAAATGAGTAAAATACGTGTAACGATTTGGCATGAATATCGCCATGAAAAGAAAAACCCCGAAGTAACGGCACTCTACCCCAACGGTATACATAAAACCATCGCTGAATTTCTTGCAAGCGATGATCTTGAAATAAGAACGGCTACACTTGACGAGCCGGAGCACGGACTTCCCGATGAAGTATTGAACAACACCGACGTTCTTCTGTGGTGGGGACATATCGCTCACGACGAAGTAAGCGACGAGCTTGTTGAAAAGATAAAGAGACGCGTATTCGATGAAGGCATGGGCTTCATCGCTCTTCACAGCGCACACCTTTCGAAGCCGTTCAGAGCGCTTGTCGGAACAAGCGGAAAACTCACCTGGGGCGACAACCAGAAGGAGATCAT
>CAZSUR010000038.1:0-9224 GCA_964610075.1 uncultured Lachnospiraceae bacterium | reverse complement strand
GCACCGCTCTCGAAGGAGACGGGAGTGTCAGCTTTATCAGATAGTTTTTGCAGTCCTCCAGGCGTTCATCCGTTTCGACCGCCTCAAGCACGCGCATATCGTTTCCCAAAATAAAGGTCTCGCCGTATATCTCGGTATAGAATATAGGCGTGTCCTCGGTTATCCGCAAAATAAGCTCATCCGGGAGCTTTCGCCCGATGTCAACATCGCTTATATAAGGATATTTGTCGATTAGTATATTTTCAAGCTCCGACTCGCTTATCGAATAAAGGTTTCGTCCCACGTCGATACCGGTCGAGGCAAGCACGTCATCCTCCGAGTAGCGCGAGAGCCCTTCAAGTGTGATCGTCTTCGCATTGAAGAAGAAGTGCATGCAAAGAATACCAAAAACAAGACAAACAACAAGCGATACGACCGCGTAGAATATCTTTCTCATGGTCGAGCGGCGATTCTTTTTCGCCTTCATGCGCTCAAAGGAGTCGTCGTTCAGTATCTCAGCCGTCGACTTCGGGCGCATATATCTGTATTTCTTCCGCACCGTTTCGCTCATGCCTATCCTCCCTTCGCACCGACTGCATTCAACCTTACGGTATTATTTTACCACACAGCTTATTTTTTTACAAGCTTTTCGATCTCGGAATATATGAGCTCGTCGGTATTTGCGACCGAGAAGCTCGATGCCGCCTCCGACATACGCTTCATTCTCTCCTTATCGGAGAGTATCTCCGCGACCTCGCGCTCAAGCCTGCCGTCCGAGAGCTCCTTCTCCTCAATAAGCACGGCGGCGCCCGCATCTGCCAGCACCTTTGCGTTCTTATATTGATGATTATCGGTAACGTTCGGGGACGGGATAAGTATCGACGGCTTGCCGAGAGCCGCAAGCTCGGACAAGGTTATAGCTCCTGCGCGGCATATAACAAGATCTGCTGCCGCCATGCAAAGCGGCATATCGTATATGTACTCCTCAAGCTTGATATTTTTGCATCCGTCAAGTCCGAAGGATCTGAATTTTTCGCTTGCCGCCTCGTGCTCGATGGATCCGGTAGCGTGCATATGAAGAAGCTCCGGATGCTTTGCGCTGTAATCGCGCATGAGCTCGAGCACCTCGTCGTTTACCCGCTCGGCGCCCATGCTTCCGCCGTAGGAGAGAAGAAAGCTGCGATATTTTCCGGCTATGCCGAGCTTTGCACGTGCCTCCTCCGGCGATATGCTCGCAAACTCGCCGCGCAGGGGATTTCCGACGTGCACCGCACGCTTGGTCCGCTCGAGCCGCTCTATCGTCTGCTCGAAATTAACAAGCAGGCAGTCAACGTCGGCGTTAAGCATTCTCACAGCCATGCCGGGCTGAGCGTTCGACTCGTGAAGCATTGACGGAACGTCGAGCTTCACCGCCGCCTTTACTATCGGCCAGCAGACGTAGCCGCCAGTACCGATAACGATATCCGGGCGGAACTCGCGTATCAGCTTCTTCGCCTTATAGACCGAGGTCACCGAAAGCCACAGTGCTCGCAGATTCTCAAGCGTGAGCTTGCGCCTTATTCCGCGGACGTCTACGTGATAGAGCTTGTATCCCGCAGCCGGGACGAGCTTATTCTCGATGCCGCGCTCGGTGCCGACAAAGGCTATCTCCGAGTCGGGCTCGCGTATTTTTATCATGTCGGCTATCGCTATCGCGGGATTTACGTGACCGCCCGTGCCGCCTCCGCTCATAAGCACTCTCATATGTTTTTACAACCTCGGCTTCGGGTAAAGAAGCTCCCTTTCGTTTTATACTGATAATATGCGCGCCCGACGGAGCTATCGCAACACCTCCGCGAGCCGCAAAATAAAGCACAGAAAGAAAAGCTCGTTAAAATGAGCTTTTCTTTGTGCACAGATATATCGTAAACATCACCGCACCTGCGGCTATTTTTGCTGATATGAGTATCTCGATATCGACAGAACTATTCCCATCTCTCCGAGCTGCACGATAAGCGCCGTTCCGCCGTAGCTGAAGAAGGGAAGGCTTATTCCGGTGTTCGGAACAACTCCCGTAACGACGGCGATATTAAGAAGCGCCTGTATCGCGACCTTTGCAGTCACACCGATAACGACGAGCGACGAAAAGGTATCCGGAGCCTTCAGCGCGATAACAAATCCGCGCCATATAAGCAAAGCAAAGAGTATAAGCACAGCCATAGCTCCGACAAAGCCGAGCTCCTCGCAGATTATCGAGAAGATGAAGTCGTTCTGCGGCTCGGAAACAAACATATGCTTCTGTGTGCTCTGTCCGAGTCCGACTCCGAGAAAGCCGCCGGAGCCGACGGCGTTAAGGCCCTGCGTCGACTGCCACAGCTCGTTCGTTATCGAGTAATTCTCGGGATGTATCCACGCATCAAGCCTTTTTCTCGCGTATCCGCTGAAAAGTATCGCTATTCCGACAGCCAAGCCGCCGCCGATACCGGCGAGTCCAAGCCAGAAGGTCTCGGCTCCGCCCGCGAAGATGACGACCATGCCTATCGCAAACATTATAATGGTACACGAAAAGTGTCTCTCAAGCGCTATCATGATACATACGACCACCACTATCATAAGCGGGATAAACAGACCGTATTTCGAGCGCTGCATAAACGACCTTGATTCGGTTATACGCTTCTGATTTCGCGCGATGTATAGCGCGAGCATCGCCACAAGCGAGAATTTCATAAGCTCGGACGGCTGGAAAGTAAAGAAGCTTCCGACCGAGATCCAGCGCTTAGCCGAGCCGCTGCTTATTCCGTAAAGGAGCACGACGGCAAGAAGTCCCATCGTAGCGATAAACAGAGGTATCGTCGCCTTTCGCAGCCAACGATAATCGAAGCGCATCGCGACAAGCATAACTCCGAGCCCGAGCGCGAGCCACACCATATGTCGCTTTATATAATAGAAGCTGTCCCCGGTATCGTTCAGCGCATACGCATAACTCGCGCTGAATATCATGACCGTACCGAAGCACAGAAGTATTATTACGATAATAAGAAGCGGTCGGTCGACTCCGCCCTTTATTCTTATTATGTCACCCGGCTTTATAAAGTCGGATACCTTTTTCTTCTTTCCGCCGATGGAATTAACGTCAGTTCTGACCCTGTTCCCGGGCGCGCCGGCTGCTCCTTTATTCGAAGAGCGCCCACGCCGGTTTTTGTCGTCGACATTCCCGGCACCGACGCGAGTACCGGTAGTATTGGCTGCCGCCCCTCTCATAAAGCTCATCCTTTCTCATGATAATGCTCCGGCAGAATAACGTCCGGAGCTATATTGTATCACTTATGCGTTGATTATGCAAGTCTGCCGTTACGCAAGCCCGAGATAGGCAAGCACACAGGCTATTACCGTAACGGTCGAGAAAACGCCGACTATCTTGTTCTCGTTCCATCCGCACTTCTCGAAATGATGGTGTATCGGGCTCATCTTGAATATGCGCTTCCCGGTAAGCTTGAAGGATGCCACCTGAAGTATTACCGAGCAGCTTTCGCATACGTATATGATTCCGCAGACCACAACTATAAGCGGATTGCCGAGCGAAAATGCGGCTCCGACAACCATACCGCCCAAAAACAGCGAGCCGGTATCTCCCATAAACACCTTTGCCGGATGGAAATTGTATACCAAAAATCCGGCGCAGGCTCCGCCGAGAGCCGCCGAGACAGCGACACCGTCAAGGCTGTTCACGACGCAGGAGGCTATCGCGAAGAACGCCGCAACTACAAGCGTTTGGGATGCGGCAAGTCCGTCTATTCCGTCGGTAAGGTTAACGCTGTTGACCATACCGGTTATAAGTATAAGCGCTATTATGTAATATAACACTCCGAGCTCAAGCTCAAGCGAAATATAAGGTATGTATAATTTAGTGGATATAAAGCCTCCGCTTTTCAGCGCCGCAAGATAAAGTCCTGCCGCAACTACCTGAAGCAGATACTTCTGCCATGCGAGAAGTCCCTCGTTTTGATTCTTGAAAAACTTCGTATAGTCGTCGATAAAGCCGATCGTCGCACAAAGCAGAGCGAATATACAGGTGTATACCCACGCAAGGTTTATCTCACGACCGAGCGCAAGGCTGACTATCATCGCGCAGGCAATCACCGCGACAAACGACGCAATAAACGCAAGTCCGCCCATCGTGGGAGTGCCCTCCTTGGATTTGTGCCAGCGCGGCCCGATATCAAGTATCTTCTGACCCATTTTTTTGCTTTTAAGCACGGGTATAAGAAATCTGGTAAACGCCGCACCGAGGATAAGCGTCGATGCAAAAATTATAAGAAAGCATACTGCATTTGCCGTCATATTATTTCTCATACTCCTTTTTCAGCAGCTCTATCACCCGTTCGAGCGCGACCGCGCGGCTCGCTTTAAAGAGCACGGTGTCTCCGGGCTTTAAAATTTTCTTTATTCCGTCACAAAGAGCCTCGCAATCGTCGAGATTCGGGAAGCTGAGTATGCAGGATTCGTTCATACCTGCCTCAAACGCGCCGACGGCGTAGGAGTTAGCCTCCTCACCGAAGGTGAACAGCACGTCAACTCCGACGTTCGCGACCTCGGTGCCGACGCATCTGTGAAGCTGCGAGGAATACTCGCCGAGCTCGCGCATCTCACCGAGCACGGCAACGGCGCGGCCTCCGCGCTCGCGCGCGGCAGTTTTAAGCACCTGAAGCGATGCCTTGACCGACTCGGGAGCGGCGTTATAGCAGTCCTCGATGAAGGTGACTTCTCCGCAGCTTGTGAAACGCTGGCGCAGGCCCGTGTTCTGGAACGCCTCAAGACCTATTCTGACCATATGCTCGTCGATTTTAAGTATATCAGCCGCCGCTACCGCAAGCGCGCTGTCGAATACGTTATGCTTTCCGGGAACGTTTATCTTGAGATCGCGCAGGAGCTTATCCGGGCAGCGCAGATCGTACACGTGTCCGCCGCTTCCCGAGCGCACGTTGGTTATAAGGTAGTCGCAGGCGTCGTTCTTTTCTCCGACGTACACAGCGCCCTCAACTCCGCAAAGAAGCGGATCGTCTCCGTTAAGGAGCAGCGTGCCGCCCTCCTTTATCCCCTTTATTATCTCGAGCTTCGCGTCGCGTATCGCCTCACGCGAGCCGAGAGTTTCTATGTGCGAGGTACCGATGCAGGTAACGATACCGATATCGGGGCGTGCGAGCTTCGAGAGATACTCGATCTCGCCCTTGGCGCTCATAGCTATCTCAAGCACAGCCGCGCGATGCTCCTCACGCAGAGCAAGAAGGGTAAGCGGAAGCCCTATCTCGTTATTGTAATTCCCTTGAGTGCTGTGCGTAGGCATAGCCGCACCTATCACCGATGCCAAAAACTGCTTTGTGGTAGTCTTTCCGACGCTTCCGGTGACCGCTATCGTTACGGGATCTATTCCCTCCTTGTACGCCGCCGCGAGCTTGCCGAGCGCATACAGAGTATTGTCTACCAGAACTATCCGGTCGGGGCAAACTCCATCGGGGACGTATTCTGCGACAACTCCGGCAACGCCCGCCTCGAGAGCCTTACCTATAAAATCGTGGCCGTCAAAGCGCTCGCCCTTTATTGCAACGAAAAGATCGCCCGACACAATAGTCCTCGTGTCGATAGATATACCTCTCGCGTGATTGTTCGCCTGGAGCGGCACCTTGCCTCCGGTAATATATGCAATTTGCTCAAGTGATATTCCGTTAGGTACAAAAGTCAGTTTCATTACTCTGCCTCGTTTTATCTTTTGTTTTTTCTTCGTCCCGACGCTCACGACACACCCTGCGTGCCGCCGCGCGAAGTATCTCCCTCTCGCTGAAGGGATGCTTCCCGAGACCGTCTATTTCATAATCCTCGTGGCCTTTGCCTGCCAAAAGTATTACGTCGCCACATTCAGCATTTTCGACCGCGCGCTCTATCGCGCGCCGACGATCGACTATGACCTCGACCGAGCAGCGTTCTCTGTCTACTCCGGACAGTATCTGCGAAATTATCGCATCCTTATCCTCACTCCGGCTGTTGTCGGAGGTCACTATAAGATGATCCGCACATTCCGACGCTACCCTGCCCATTATCGGGCGCTTGCCCGGATCGCGGTCTCCGCCGCAGCCGAACAGCACCTTAAGCCTCTGCTCCGGCTTCATAAAGCCGCGAAGCGAGCGAAGCACGTTCGCCAAAGCATCCGGCGTGTGCGCGTAGTCTATATAGAACGCGACGTCGGGCATCGGAAGCAGTATCCGCTCGATGCGGCCGCACACTCCGTGGAGCTCGGCTATGCCATCGCGCACGACTCCGCTCGGGAGCCCGCACAGGCACGCAGCCGAGGCAGCCGCAAGCGTGTTGTATACGGTAAAGCCTCCCGGTATGGGAGAACGTATCCTCATAAGTCTGCCGGCGGAAATGAACTGATAGCTCACCCCGTCGGTGCCGCAGAGCTCGACCTGCCCGGCGTAAAAATCAGCCGCCGGATCCTTTGCGGAGTAGGTATATGTCCTGCACGACGCGGCTCGCTTTAAAAACTCCGTTCCGCATTCGTCGTCTGTATTTATAAGCACCGCATCGGACAGCTCGAGCAGACGTAGCTTTGCTTCGAGATATGCCTCCATTGTCTTGTGAAAATCGAGATGCTCGCGCGTCAGATTGGTGAATATGCCGCACTCAAGCCTCAATGCATCCGCCTTGTACAGGCTCAGCGCATGAGAGGATATCTCGATGAACACGTACCGCTTCCCCTCGTCGGCAAGCCGACGAAGCTCGCGATAAAGCTGCTCGGGATCGGGAGTCGTCAGCGTGTGCGTTATCGTTCCGATAAGCGCGCACGGGATATCCGCCTTCTCGAATATCGCCGCAAGCATATTCGTTACCGAGGTCTTGCCGTTTGTGCCGGTAACGCCTATAAGGTGCAGCTCCCTTCCGGGCGAGCCGTAGTAGTTGCTCCATATAAACGCGAGAGCCTTCCTCGCGTTTTTAACGCGGACGACCGGGAAATCGCCGTATGCGAGACCGCACACGTCACCCTTCCAGCTCTCCGCCACAACGGCGCACGCGCCTCGTCTCACGGCCTCCGCCGCAAAGTCGTGCCCGTCGCTTCTCATCCCCTCGATGCAGACGAAAAGCTCTCCCGCACCGATGGTCTTGCTGTCCGACGATATGCCGGCGACCTCGATATCCATCGCTCCCACCGTATATTCGCACAGCTCAACGCCGCAAAGCAGCGCTCCAAGCCTCATATGATCATCTCCGATGTGTAAAATTCAAAAAATATGAATTTAAGCATCCTCGATTTTCATATAATCGGCGCCTGCCGTCAGTTTGCGGTTCCGTCCATGAAACGGAGCTCGACCTCAACCACCGTTCCCGGCATAACAAGCGTGCCGGCGGCTGGCTCCTGGTGTATTACCACCGCGGTAGCCGTTTTTATGTTCTTATAGTTGATATTTCCGGTAAGATTTACATTGAGTCCTGCTTCAAGCAAAGACCAGTTGGCGTTCGACGCGCTCATTCCCGAAAGATCGGGCACGGTCACGTCCGCCGCAGGAAGCTCGCTTCCGGTGTAAAGTATTACCTTACCGTTCGTCGTGTTTACAGCCTCTCCTGCCTGCGGCACCTGATAGGTGACGAGATCTCCGTCTCCGCGGACGACGCAACGCAGTCCAAGCGACTCTATCGCAAGCTTGGATTCGGCTACCGTCAGCCCGTCGTAGTTTCCGACCTTTTTGCCCACCATCTCCGCCTCATCCGAGGTATAGCTGCGCTCGACTCCTATATAAGGAAGTATCTGCTCCATCAAAGCCGATACGTACGGAGCCGCAACAACGCTTCCGTATACCGATTCGCATTGAGGCGAGTCAACGACGATTATCATAGCGATCTGCGGATCGTCCGCCGGCGCGTACGCGACCGTCGAGCCGACGCGCAGGTAAGCCTCGCCCTCCTCGTTCAAAACGTCTCTGACCTCGGAGGTTCCGGTCTTGCCGGCGATCTTGTATCCGCTGACGTAGACGTTCTTCGCTCCTCCGTTGCCGGATACGCCTCGCTCAAGCACGCCGGCAATCTGCTCGCAAACGCTTTCGCTTACCACCTGGCGCTTGACCTCGGTCTTATGAGCGTACATAACGTTTCCGTCATCATCTATTATGCTGTCGACAACGTACGGAGTTATAAGATCTCCGCCGTTCGCGACCGTACATACAGCCGTTAGCTCCTGGAGCGGAGTGACCTTAAAGGTCTGACCAAACGAATAAACGGCAAGCTGTACCTGGTTAAAGGATTCGTACGGATGGAGGTATGAGGTCGACTCTCCGGGGAGGTCAATACCCGTTCTCTCCATAAAGCCGAATGCCTTTAGATAGTTGTAGAACTTCTCGGTTCCGACCCTAAGTCCAACCGTCATAAGCACGGGGTTGCAGGACTGCTGGAGTCCGACCTCAAAGGTAACGGCTCCGTGGCCGCTGCGACGGTGACAGTGTATAGGATCATCGTAGCCCGCAACCTTGAGAAATCCGTTGCAGTATAACTCCTCGTCAAGCGTCACGACGCCCTCTTCAAGCGCCATTGCCGTCGTCATTATCTTAAAGGTGGAGCCAGGCTCGTATATCTCGGACACCGCCTTGTTCTTCCAAAGTGAATAGAGCAGCTCGTTGTAGTACTTTGAGTAGTCGCTCGAGCTCTTTGAGTAGCCGCTCGAGTCAAGCTTGCTCTGCGAATCCGCGTCGAGCGTCCAAGGGGAGTTGCTGTCGAAGGTGGGATATGTAGCCATCGCCTTGATAGCTCCCGTGTTCGGATTCATTATAATGCCGGTAACACGGTTTATCGGCATCGAATCGTCGAAGGTTTTCTCAAGCTGCTGCTCGAGCATATACTGCATCGTCACGTCGAGCGTGGACACGATATTCGCGCCCGAGCTGCCGGAGGTGTAGCTGTCGTATTTATTCGGCATACTGATGCCCTGGCCGTTTTTGGAGGTTATATACGTTCCGCCGACACCGCTGAGATAATCGTCGTACTCAAGCTCGAGTCCGAGCAAGCCTCCGTCCGTTCCGGTGAAGCCTATAACGCTCGATGCGAGCGAGCCGTAGGGGTAGTATCGCTTGGACGACGCCTCGAGATGTATCTGCGAGGTCAGCTCGTTTTCGCTGATGAATGTGCGGACAAGCTCCGCCTTATCCTCCTCGACCTGCTTCTTTACCGTTTCGTCCGCGCGGTTCGCCTTCTTTGTCAGCGCATATATCGTATCATAATCGACG
>CAZSUR010000037.1:0-9457 GCA_964610075.1 uncultured Lachnospiraceae bacterium | reverse complement strand
GCTAAGCTTGAGAAGAACGGCGATGACGTTTCGGTTGTATTCGGTGAGAATACGCTTAAGCTTCCCAAGGACAAGGGATCCAGCCCCGAGCTTGCATCCTACATCGGCAAGGAAGTTCTTATCGGTATCCGTCCCGAGTGTCTGCATGACGAGCCTATGTATTTGAGCAGCCTCGCTGACTCGGTAATAACTGCTCACGTAGACGTAACCGAGCTTATGGGTGCAGAGATATATCTCTACCTCACATCCGAGGGACAGTCGATGATATCCCGCGTTTCGCCGCGCTCCACCGCGCGTCCCGGCGACGATATCAAGATCGCTTTCGATATGTCGAAGGTTCACATCTTTGATAAGGACACCGAAAAGTGCATCATCCACTAATATAAGCCAAATTAAGGCGGATCATTTTGATCCGCCTTTTTTGTTTGCGTGATACTCTCGCATGGTAGATACGACTCGCGCTGCACCACCGAGGTACAAAAACGAAGCGTTTCCCCGGTTGGCTCTACAGGGGAAACGCCGAGGCGTTAAAACAAACCTCTCCGCCGAGGCGTTCTGCCGAGCTGCGCCCGCACGAGCCACCGGACGTCGCGCCTTCACCGAGATCATGCCATGTGAGTACTCCGTCGCGCAGCTTGTGCCGACAATCGCATCGCTCCGCGTCGTCGGGGTGCATTGCTCGCCCGTAACGCTTTGACTACCGCAAGTCGCACCGCTTGCACCTTGCTCGCATCGCGCCACTTTGACTACCGCGAGTCGACATCACCTCCCTCTCGGCATACGCCTTCCCTTCCGCGTATGTGTTGGCGAGCTATCTTCCCAAGCCGCGATACCGTACCACGCATCCGAAGCTCCAGCACTCTGCACATAGCACGAGCTTGATACATATCCGATCACGCAAAAATCCCGATGGCAGATGCCACCGGGATTTTTTATTTTTCTATAAAAGCCGTGCGAAAATCACGCGCACGTTTTTGCGAAGCCGCAAATAATGCTACCGCGTGTTCGCCGGGTGCGATCAAAGTCGCCAAGCTTGTGTGGTAAGTCTTTCGTATATTATGCCGTAGCTCCGCTCGGCGCATAGGCGCGCGCCACGTACTCACGTTGTCACATAATCGGTACGAATATGCGAAATTCGCTCCCTCTCGCACATCACATAATCGGTGCGAATATACGTATCCACTCCCTCTCACGCATCACATGAGCGGCGCAAATATACGAAGCACCTCTTGTATGAAGCGTATAAACGCCGAGTTTTTACAATCGCTTAGGGTTATTTCGGTGCATCTTTCGAGCGCGCGTTCGAAATCATCGCGGATATCGGCAACAGCCGAAGCGCCGTAAAGGCAGACTCCGCACTCGAAATGAAGATACAGACTTCTGAAATCCAGATTCGTCGTTCCGACGGTCGCAACGCAATCGTCCGAGACGAAGGCCTTTGCGTGGTTGAAGCCGTTCGTGTACTCGTATATCTTCACTCCGGCATCCAGAAGATCTCTGTAATAGGAGCGGCTGGTCATATGCACGAACACCTTATCCCAGCGCTGGGGGGTCATTATTCTGACATCTACTCCGCTCTTCGCCGCAAGGGTGAGCGCCGATATCATGCTGTCGTCGATTATAAGATAAGGCGTGCTTATATACAAATACTTTTTCGCATTGTTTATTATATTCATGTAAACGTGCTCACCGACGTTCTCCTTGTCCATCGGGCTGTCGCAGTACGGCTGTACGAACTGATTGTCAAGCGCGATATCTCGCTTGAACACCGGCGGTAGAAATGTAGAAAAATTCTCGGGACGTCGGGACAACGAATCCCACACCCTTAGAAACATCACGGTAAAGCTCCAAGCCGCATCCCCTGAAAGCATTATTCCGGCGTCTCGCCAATGACCGTACTTTTCTATCCGATTTATGTACTCATCGGCTATATTTATTCCGCCGGTAAAGGCTACCTTTCCGTCGATCGAAACTATCTTACGGTGGTCTCGGTTATTCTGTATTGCCGACAAAATGGGGCGGAATGCGTTGAACACTCTGCAATTTATCCCCATCTCGCGCAGTACCTTTGCGTAGTCGCGCGGCAGCGTGAGGAAGCAGCCGATGTCATCGTACATCACCCTCACCTCAACTCCGGCTGCTGCCTTTAGGCGCAGTATTTCCACAATCGAGTCGAGCATCTCGCCCTCGGACACGATAAAAAACTCGAGGAATATGTACTTCTCCGCCTTTTCAAGCTCGCAGAGCAGACTTTCGTAAAACTCCTCGCCCGAGCCGAAGTATTTAGCCGAGGTGTTCCGATAAACCGGGAAGGCAACGTGCCCCTGAAGATACCGCATAAGCGATTCGTTCTGCGGATAAAGCTCGGAGGCAGGAATAAGCGCGTTTTCGGCAGGCTTTATGATGTAATCCTGCTCGTTTGAGTAGTGGTTAAGCAGCCTAACAAAGCGTGTGCTGTACTGCAAACGTATCCACAGATACAATATTCCTCCGAATATCGGAAAGGCAAATATTATAACTATCCAGGTCAGCTTATTTGCGGTCTTTCCCTTTCGCGATATTATATACAGCGCAACGGCGTAGCTTATCAGCCGAAGCGATATCTGCATTATCGTCGAAGCCTCGGTCGAGGCTGTGAAAAGCAGCACGAGGAAGGCTATCTGCACAAGCAATAGCGCTATGACCATAAGCCTTCTTTGTATGACCGCATTGAGCCAATTGTTTCTCTTTTTCATTCTTACATCCTTCCGTTTAAGCATCGCCATCGGCATCAGAGCCTGAGGCGACGCCGGAGCGTATTATTTCATCGAGCGAAGCAGCTCGAGAAGCACGCGCCAAAATCTTTCGGTAGATCCTATATCAAGCCGCTCGTCCGGCGTGTGAATATCGTGCATGGACGGGCCGATGGATATCGCGTTCGCCTTGTGCGGCAGACGCGAGAGTATTATTCCGCACTCGAGACCGGCATGAATCGAGGAGAACTCCGCCTCGGTAGTCTCCCCGAACACCGCCTTTACCGCAGCAGAATATTTCTGCCGCAGCTCCTCCGCATCCGAATACTCCCATCCGGGATAGCGGCTGTGAGCGTTAACGCCCGCCTCAAGCATCGCGCCGAGTCTTTCGTAGCATATGACAAGCTCGTCGAGCTTTCTGTCAGCGGAAGCTCTCGCCAAAAGATGCATCTCGCCGCCATTTTCATCCACGTGCAGTCTGCCTATATTGCTCGACGCATCGGGGAATGACGGGTCGTGCGGACTTACGTGCAGCACTCCGTTCGGGGAAAGCAGTATCGCGTTTATTATCCTCGACGTATCTCCGAAGCTGAGCACGTCACCCTCGCACGAGATGTTCTTCGCGCGTATCTTCAGGCCCTTGTCCGCCGGTGTCACGGTGCTCTTTATATCCACAGCGTATTTTTTCACCTGCTCAAGCACCGCTTTTCTATCGCGCACCGAAATCACAGCTCGGCATTCGCGCGGTATGGCGTTATCCTTGCTTCCTCCGTCAAAGGAGAGAAGATTGAAGGGCGCCTCGCAGTATATATCCGAAAGCAGATTGCCCATAAGCACGACGGCGTTGGTGCGACCGAGGTTTATATCGGCTCCCGAGTGACCGCCTGCAAGACCGGTTATATCTATCGCAACAAGCGAGCACGCCGGACTCGCCTTTACCCTCGGATAATCGAAATCGAAGTCTACGCGCACGCCGCCGGCACAGCTTACGACGGCTATATTTTCCTCCTCGGAGTCGAGGTTTACAAGATTTTTCGCGCGAATAACGCTGTAATCGAAATTCTCGGCACCGCTCATGCCCATCTCCTCATCGGCGGTGAACAGGCACTCGAGCTCGGGCGCAGGATGCTCCTCCTCGAGCAGCGCGAGCATGAGAGCTACCGCTATGCCGTCGTCCGCTCCGAGAGTTGTGCCGTTCGCACGGAGATAGTCTCCGTCAACGCGGAGCTCGATCGGATCCTTTTCAAAATCGTGCACGGTGTCGCCGTTCTTCTCGCACACCATATCTGTGTGTCCTTGAAGCAGCACCGGCTCCGCATCCTCGTAGCCCGGAGCGGCAGGCTTTCTCACAAATACGTTATTGTGCTCGTCTCTTATGCAGAAAAGTCCCCTCTCGCGCGCAAATGCTTCTATATAACCGGCGACCTCCGCCTCGTTTTTCGATCCGCGAGGTATTCGGCTTATCGCCTCAAAATGCTTCCATACCGATATCGGCTCTCTGTCCTTCATAACAGCGTTCATCTCAAATACCCGGCTCCGTGCGTCGAAGCGCCGAAGCTATCCTTTCAAAAAATATAGTCAAAAGAATTTTATCCATCAAAATCAAAGCAATTTATACCAAGAAAATATTCCCACAAGCCGTATAAGCCGCGGGCAAAATAATTACTCATTTGGAAGTTGCTTTGTCTAAATATTGTAACACATAAATAGGGTGTTTGTAAATCAAATTAATTATGAATTCTTTTTTTCACAGATTATAACGGCTCATTTGTGTAAAAAATAGAATGAAAAGCAGAGGAAAGTAACGAAAGCGTGCTTTCTTTTACCCATTTGTGCCTTGCAGTATGCAAATGGCAGTGCAAATGCAAAGAAAGGAATGGGAAAAGCGATGCAAAAGGACAAAAGGATATCACATCGCCGCACAAATAAAATATTGTGCGGAATATTTATTACCCTCGCCTGTCTTATCGGTTTTACGGTGACAGTCGGAGCACTCAGCTTTATCTGCGTGCCCGAAAGCATATCCGTTTTTTCGGGGGATACGCCACACGCGGCATTCCCCTTTGCCGAGCTCACGACAAGCGAGCGGCAGGCTGATGGCGAGCGCGGCTACGCCTGCGGCTCGTACACCACAGAGCTTGCTCTTTTCGGCAGAATACCGATAAAAAAGGTGGATATAAAGGTATACGACGAGCTTAAGGTTTATCCGGGCGGAATGCCGTTCGGCGTAAAGCTTCAAACCGACGGAGTTATGATAGTCGGGCTTGCCGATATAACCTCCGGCGGAGTGAAAACGAATCCGGCAAAGGATGCGGGGCTGCTCCCGAAGGATATAATAACGGCGATAAACGGCGAGCCCTGCGATCGCGCGGAGAAGGTCACCGAGCTGATCGAGGGCTGCGGTGGGAGTGACATCAGGATAACGATATGCAGAAGCAAAATATCGAGCGAGGTGACCCTGCGGCCGGTGATATCGGACGACGACGGAAGATATCACGCCGGGCTCTGGATACGCGACAGCACGGCAGGGATAGGCACCGTCACATTTATTCTGCCCGAAAGCGGAGTCTTCGGAGGGCTCGGCCACGGCATATGCGATATAGACACGGGTGAGCTTATGCCAATGAAGCGAGGTATCGTCCGGAACGTGACGATAAGCGGCGTGGTCAAGGGGCAACCGGGAGCTCCGGGCGAGCTCAAGGGATATTTCAGCGCAGAGAAACTCGGCTCGCTCACCGGCAACACCTCTGCCGGAGTATTCGGCGTGTTTGCGTCGATGCCGAGCGGCACAGGCGAGGACACCATCCCGATAGGGTTAAAGGAGTCGGTGCGCGAGGGAGATGCAAGCATCCGCTGCACGCTCGACAGCGAGGGAATAAAGGAATACGGAATAAGCATATCAAAGATAGACCGCTCCGGCTCCGGCACCAAAAATATGGTGATAACGGTAACCGATTCGGCGCTGATAGAAAAAACCGGCGGAATAGTCCAAGGCATGTCGGGAAGCCCTATCATCCAAAACGGCAAGCTCATCGGCGCCGTCACCCACGTGATGGTGAACGATCCGACGACCGGATACGGGATATTCATCGAAAATATGCTTGATGCGGCAAAATGAGAGCGATACCAGAGGCGGCGCGCCTCTGGTATTTTTCTGTATGGTATGATATAATGAGCTTAACGTCGCATCGGCAGGTGCCGCACGCTCTCCGCGTCTGATCGAAGATGTCAGCTTGCGCGCCAAGTTGTACGCTTGAGCGCCATGCCGGGCGAAGTAACGGATCGAAGCACCATAGCAGATCGAAGTGACGCAGCAAAACCCAAACGCCGTGGAAAAATCGAAGCGTTGCGGCTTCGATTTTAAAATACAGCCTTAAAGGAAGATGCCTCAAATGAACAACGAACGGATAAGCATTCGCGAAATATGCCGCGAGGACGATGCGGCGATAGCCGAGATCGTCCGTGAAAACCTGAAAAATCACCGCCTGGATATCCCCGGCACCGCATATTACGATCCGCAGCTCGACTGCCTCAGTCGATATTACTCGGAGGTGTCCGATGCACGGATATACTTTGTCGCCGAAAACGAGAGCGGCGAGCTTGTCGGCGGCGTTGGCATGGAGCCGCTTGCGTGGCGGAAAGGCAGCGGCGAGCTGCAAAAGCTGTACGTCTCGGCAAAGCTGCAGCGACGCGGCATCGGGCAGGCTCTGCTCGAGCGAATAGAAGTCTATGCAAAAAGCATCGGGCTCAAGTGCCTTTATCTCGAAACGCACTCCAACCTAAAGGCGGCGCTGAATCTTTACGAGAAGAACGGCTATCACCGCATCGAGCGCCCGGCAGAAGTCATACACAGCGCAATGGATCTGTTTTATATAAAGGAGCTGTAACTCCCCCACTTCACCAAAGCGAAATCGCCGCGTGACCGCACTATACCGGAGCAAAGTCACCGCACGACCATGCTGCGCCAAAGCGAAATCACCTCCACCACTCAACCATGTTGCGTCGGTGCAAAATCGCCGCCACCATGCGCCGTGTTTCGCCGGAGTTACGATGCCGCCACACCGGATCAGAGCCGTTGCAACTCGTCCGCGCACCAAAGTCGAGCGTCGCCGCGCGACCGCGCGTTCCTCTCCCGGTTGCAGGGCCGGCGTGAGCGTGCTATAATATAGCTATAAAACAAAACGAGGTTTGATACGTATGGATATCTGGGAACGCTTATACCAAAAAGCCGCGGAGCAATATCGTCCGCACGAGGTCTCACCTTTTATATACGCGCACCACGTTGTATGCGCGCTTGAAAGCGAAAACGGCGAGATATACACCGGCTTCTGCATTGAAAGCTGTAGCGGAGTGATGAATCTTTGCGCGGAGCGCGTGGCAGCGCTGAATATGTACGCAAGCAGCGGTCAGACAAGGATAAAACGGCTTATCGCGTTCCGCGACAAGCCTCCCTTCGGCGGCGGAAGCGGTATGCCCTGCGGTGCCTGCCGAGAATTTTTGTATCAGCTAAACAAGGAAAACACAAGCACCGAGATAATGCTCGATTATGAAACGAGGCAAACGGTAACGCTCGCAGAGCTGATGCCGATATGGTGGGGAGACAAGCGATACGAGGAAGAAAAATAAAAAGGATGCCGCGCGCGGCATCCGATAGATTTACAGACACACGTCCCTAAAAGAAAGGAAGCAAAATGAGTCCGATAATCACAGTTATAGTCACATTTTTCGCAGGAATGGGAGCCGGTCTCGGCACCGGCTTTGCCGGAATGAGCGCCGCCGCGGTCATAAGCCCCATGCTTATCACCTTTTTGAACATGGATCCGTACATGGCGGTAGGAATAGCTCTCGCCTCCGACGTTTTAGCCAGCGCGGTGTCGGCATACACCTACGGAAAGAACAAGAATTTGGACGTAAAGAACGGTATTATCATGATGCTATCGGTTCTTACATTCACGGTAGTGGGAAGCTACACGGCAAATCTCGTGCCGTCGACCACGATGGGCGGTTTTTCGGTATTCATGACCTTCCTACTCGGAATAAAATTCATAGTTAAGCCGGTAATGACCACAAAGGAGGCAATGAGCGCCACCTCACCGAAAAAGCGTGCGATCCAGTCGGTTTTGTGCGGTATGCTCATCGGCTTCATATGCGGATTTGTCGGTGCCGGTGGCGGCATGATGATGCTGCTCATACTCACCTCCGTGCTCGGCTACGAGCTTAAAACGGCGGTCGGAACAAGCGTGTTTATCATGGCATTCACCGCGCTCACCGGCTCCGTCTCGCACTTTGTCATCGGAGGGATGCCGGATATCCCGGTATTTGTGCTTTGCGTGATATTCACCCTGCTCTGGGCACGTATCGCGGCGCTGATAGCAAACAAATCGGATGCAAAGACGCTCAACCGCATAACCGGAATAATCCTGGTTGTACTCGGAGCGGTCGTCATGGGCTTTTCGTTAATCGCAAAATAAAATATGCTCTTTTACGGGGAGGCTGTCAGTCCACGATATCTATCGCGGAGGACACCTCCCTGTCGCTGTATTGTCTGCGATATTCGCCCGAGGTTATCCCCGTGTATTTTTTAAATATGCGGCTGAGATATTTTACGTCGTTTATACCGACGCTCGCACCCGCATCCTCAAAGGATACATCGCGGTTAAGCAGCAGCTCCTTTATTCGTTCTATCTTTATCGTGTTAATATAATCCACAAGGCTCATGCCCATCTCGTCCTTGAATATCTTGCTGAGGTAGCCGTAGCTGATGCCGAGCTCCTTTGAGATATCCTCGACGTATATCTTCTCGCCTATGTGCTTTGAGACGTACATCGCCGCGTGGTTTGCGTACAGCTCATTCGAGTACGAGCGTCGCTCGCACAGCTCCGCGCTTGCGAGCTTCACCGAATTCTTGGTCATTATCCCCATGAACTCGATAAGCAGCCCGGTACATCTGAGCTCGCGCGTATAGTCGGATGCGGCGTGAAAGTTGATAAGCTTCTTTATATATTTGACCGCCTCCGATTTTTCCTCGTCGGCGTATATGATCTCCGGCAGAATGACGGTAAGGATGTTTGAGGGCTCTCCGTTTCTTGCATTTTTGTGAGCGTCAAGCGCCTTATAAGCCTGCTTTTCGCATTCTATGACCTCGCGCGCACAAAGCTCCCTGCGTTCGTGCGGAACGGATATACCGATCGACAGATGATGATGCTCCTCGTCCGAGCAGCTCTGCATTATACGCGGCTCGTCGTGGAAAAAGCTCCATATGTTAGAGCGCGGAACAAGCAAGCTCTCCCCCTCGGGATAGACCTGCTCTATCGCGCCGGACATTATATAAGTTATCTCGATAAAAGAATCGGTTTCGTTAAGATGCATCCTGTATCGGCCCGTTCTGTACCCGTGTGCAAAGGTAAGAGACGGTATTCCCTTGAGCTTGATCTCGTAAAATTTCATATTCATGCCTCCAGTACCTGCTCACATTATATTATAATTTTCCACCATTGTCAATATTGTGGGTTTACTTTGGAATAGGGCAACTATATAATGTAAGTGTAAGCCGAGGCAGGAGCCTCGACCATCAGAGCTTATAAATAAACACAAAACGCAATGAGGTGAAATCAATGAGAAAACTTGATTTACTGAGAAATGAAATTACAAATACAAAGCGCGGCGAGATAGGAGTAAGAGATTATTACAGAATGCTCGGACTTCGCGCACACGCCGATGAGCCC
>CAZSUR010000036.1:720-9659 GCA_964610075.1 uncultured Lachnospiraceae bacterium | reverse complement strand
CAGAGCTTGAGCGTATCTACAACATAACCGACGGCATCATGCGCTCCATCGTTGTAAGAGCGGATGCCTAAATTCAGAGAGGAAGGCGAAATGTATGGCAAACTTTAATTTTAACAAAGTTATTTTGGGTGGCCGTCTCACCGCCGATCCGGAGCTGAGACAAACTCAAAGCGGAATTCCCGTTTGTTCGTTCAGCATTGCCGTATCAAGAAGATATTCTTCTTCGCAGCAGTCTGAGGACGGACAGTCCCAGCAGCAAACAGCAGATTTTATCAACGTCGTCGCATGGAGACAGAGAGCGGAGTTTTTGTGCCGCTACTTCCATAAGGGAAGCTCCGTGTGCGTTGTAGGAGCGTTGCAGTCACGCAGCTGGACCGATCAGCAGGGACAGAAGCGCTACACGACCGAGGTCGTTGCAGACGAGATCAACTTCGTCGACAGCAAGTCCGAGTCGAGCGCGGGCGGCTTCAACTCTTACACACCCGACAGCTACAGCACACCGTCGTACTCATCGGCAGACGATGCTTCCCCCAAGTTTGAGGAAGTTGCCAATGACGACGATCTGCCGTTCTGATTTTTAACAAGGAGGTAACAGACTAATGGAAAACGAAATCGAAGTTCAGGCTACGGTCGAGACCGAGGCTCAGAAGGAAGCTCCTGCAGCTCCCGCAGCTCCTCGTTCCGAAGCGGCTCCTCAGCAGAAGCCCTTCCGTTCCGGCGCAATGAACCGCAAGCGTAAAAAGGTTTGCATATTCTGCGCTGACAAGATCGACCATATAGATTATAAGGATGTTGCAAGACTCAGAAAATGCGTAAGCGAGCGTGCGAAGATTCTTCCCAGAAGAGTTACAGGCACCTGCGCAAAGCATCAGCGTCAGCTTACAACAGCTATAAAGAGAGCTCGTCACGTTGCTCTTCTTCCTTATATCAGCGACTGATTAAGGCTTAAAGCAAAAATAAAAGCAGTACCGTACAACAGCACGGTGCTGCTTTTTTGTCATGCAGCCGCGCGACAATATTATTTTTTCTCAAAAGTATGGAAATGTCGATCTAAATGTTGTATAATGGATTTGTAGCATCGAATTTTCAATTTTAAAATAAATTTTTCAGGAGCTGTAACGTACCTATGTGTAGAAAGAAGAATAAAACCGAGCAGCATGAGACTCCGCACGTTTGCCGCTTTTGCGAGTCGGCGCTTGTCATAAACGACGACGACAACGTGCTGTGCGAGCGCCACGGAATAGTGAATAACTCCTATTGCTGCAAAAAGTTTTCATATGATCCGCTGAAGCGCGCACCGCTTGCGCCTCCGGCTCTGCCCAAGCTTTCGCCCGAAGACGTATTGCTTTAAGAAACGGTGACCGTCGTGAAGATAAATAAGCTTATAATACCGCTGATATTGGCACTGACAATACTTGCATCAAGCTGTGCATCACCGCTCTCTCCCATCGGCACCGATGTGCCCTCGCCACTCGAAAGCACACGCGAGGACGAGACGCAGATCACGCTTGATACTACCGGGGTCGAGATCCCCTCGAAAACCTCCTTTTCGTTTGTTGCGGCAGGAGATAATCTGATCCATGAATCCATATTCGTCGATGCACAGAATCGCGCCGTTGCGGCATCCGCCGACGGATATTCCGGAAAATATTACTTTGACGAAATGTACAGCGGCGTCGCGGATATAATCAAGAACGCCGGACTTGCGTTTGTAAATCAGGAGGGCCCGATCGCAGGCGATTCGCTCGGCGTATCCGGATACCCCACCTTCAACGCTCCCGAGGAGGCAGGAGATGCGCTCATCCATCTCGGGTTTGATATAGTAAACCTCGCAAACAACCACATGCTTGACATGGACACGTCAAAGCGCGCCGGCTATAAGGGAACGATAGACTTTTGGAAGTCAAAGGATATCCTCACCGTCGGAGGCTACGAGAGCA
Organism: uncultured Lachnospiraceae bacterium; assembly: GCA_964610075.1. Taxonomy (GTDB): domain Bacteria; phylum Bacillota; class Clostridia; order Oscillospirales; family CAG-272; genus CAZSUR01. The sequence continues at coordinate 7,719 of CAZSUR010000036.1, read as the reverse complement.
ACGAGGACTACGAGACCGTGCGCGTGATCGAGCACAGCGGAATAAAGATAGCGATACTCTCCTATACCTACGGAGTTAACGGAATGAAGCTCAGCGCCGCGTCGCCCGGGCTTGTCATTCCGTATATAAACGACAGCGACATCACAAGACAGGTAAAGAAGGCGCAAAGCGAAGCGGATCTCGTGTTCGTCTCGATGCATTGGGGCAGCGACACGGGCGGAAACAGCTTTAACAATCAGCCGACGGCGGAGCAGAAGCGGCTCGCACAGCTCCTTGCCGACCTCGGTGTTGATGTCGTGATAGGCCACCACCCGCACGTCATACAGCCTATCTGCTGGCTTGACGGCTCCGGCGGAGGCAGAACGCTTGTCATGTACTCGCTTGGAAACCTGATCTCCACCATGCTCTCGTCGTTCAACAACGTCGGAGGACTGGTATCCTTCAACGTCGTAAAGGACGAGGACGGAAAATTCTCGATAGAGGAGCCGGAGTTCATCCCTACCGTCTGCCACTATACGGCGGATGCATCCAAGCGCGACTCGCAAGGGCTCGCAACAAGATCCGGACTCGCGCTCTACACGCTCAATAATTACACAAACGAGCTTGCGCTCGCTCACGGAGCTCAGCTTGAGGGAAGTTTCACGCTTGACACGCTGTACGGCTACGTCACGCAGACGATATCCTCCGAGTTCCTGCCGGATTATCTGAAATGAGAATAAAAAAGGGCAGACCGCAAGGAATGCCCTTTTGATATATCGCAACCACAAATCGAAAGGAAGCTGTAATATGTCAAAGAAAGAGATAGCGACCGAGCTGTTTTTGAACGGCTGCAACTGCGCGCAGGCTGTGCTCGGAGCATTTTGCGAGGAGCTCGAACTTGAGCGTGAGACCGCGATGAAGCTCTCCTCCTCCTTCGGCGGAGGCATCGGAAGGATGAGAGAGGTATGCGGAGCGGTCAGCGGAATGTGCATGGTGCTGGGACTCGCGCGCGGCTACACACCCGAGAGTGAACACAGCGCAAAGGGGGAGCACTATAAGCTCATACGCGAGGCGGTAGAGGAATTCCGCCGTGCAAACGGCTCGTATATATGCAAAGAGCTACTCGGAGTTGAAGCCGCGCCGGAAAGCGCCACACCCGAGAAGCGGAGCGAGACGTACTACAAAAAGCGTCCCTGCGCCGAGCTCGTCGGCATCGCGGCGGAGATAACTGAGAATATACTGAAGAGCTGACCCCGGTATAGCCGAGCAGAGTACTCACTCCGACGAAGCCGAGCAGAGCGAGTGCGTAAGCGGAGCCGCGATAAGCGAACGCACCGGCGGAGAGGATATCTCGATGCGACGTCGGGCGCGGAAGTATAATCGGACGTTTTACCGACGATACGACGGCGCAGGCGCGCCTACCCGAGCACACGTAGCGACAAAGCGCAGTCATGCCTACCATTGTTCACGTACATAAGCAATCCAAGCACGACATCACCGATACGTTCACATAATAATACCAAAACATATCCTGTCACCGTACATGGGCGGCAAAGCGAAGCCCATCATCGTACAGGTGTGGAAACAACGTACAACAACAACTACACGCGACGGCGAAGCGCCATACCGTACGCGTCAAAAAATACACTTCCCTATCACCATATCAAAAAGCGCGCGCCCATATTCTTGCACGCACACACAAAAACAAAGCAGACGCGAATATTGCGTCTGCTTTGTTTGATATATAAGGAATTTGGAAGAAGAATTCGCATCATGAAAACTTGTTGCGGAGCCTTAGATTATCGGCTATCATCGCGATAAACTCCGAGTTTGTCGGCTTGCCGCGATTATTCTGTATCGTGTAGCCGAAGTATGAGTTGAGCGTTTCGACGTCACCTCTGTCCCACGCAACCTCGATAGCATGGCGTATCGCACGCTCGACGCGTGATGAGGTGGTCGAATATCTTTTCGCAACCGACGGATACAATATCTTCGTGACCGAGTTTATGATATCGTTATCCTCGATGGTCATCATTATCGCCGTGCGCAGATATTGATATCCCTTTATATGCGCCGGAACGCCTATCTGATGTATGACCTTAGTCACCTGGGACTCAATATCCAGCTCCGGAGTTTGATATATCACGCGCTCACCGGGATTGCTCTTTCTTTTGGCAATACGACCGATGCGCTCGCTCAGCTTCGAGTAATCCGGAGGCTTTATCATGCAATACTCCGCGCCTGCCTCGGTCGCCTCCGCGAACATATTCTGATTGTTCACCATCGACATGACTATAAACGCAGGCGGCGAGTCGTGTCCGAAATTCAAAGCTCCCGCACTTCGCATAACGCGCGTGCAATCAAGCTTCGAGAGCCAGACGTCGATAAGCACCACGTTCGGATGCAGCTTATCTATCTTATAAAGTGCATCCTCGCCGTTCACCGCCTCATCTACCGAACGATAGCCGAGCTCGTACAGATTTTTACGACAGCTTTTTCTGAATTCGGCGTTTTCATCGGCAATTAAAATTTTGATACCGCTTTCCATTGTTGTTTTACCATCCCTTTCCTCCGAAAAAGCCGCCGACCTTTGGCAAATGAGGGTTGCCGTCAAAAGGCTGATCTCCGCAAAAGCGACGTATTAAGCTTTTTCCTTTTACTTTTCTCCGATATAAATAGCATCGGTGTTTTTCTGTAAGATAATAATACCATAATTTGGTAATTATTTCAAGTATTATTTCCAATAAATACCATACAAATCGCATGGCGACTTTTACTGCAGTTTGCACAAAAGCTTCCTCGAATAAAAAAGCATCATATCAATCGAAGCGATATAATGCGGCTTTTACTCTATATTTGGCGAAAAGTGATTGTACACAACAATATATTGTATCAAGTGGTACAATATAATAGGCATTTTGCCCACAAAACTCTTGTAAGAGACGCGGCTTTTCTCCTTGACACAAGCTGCTTTTATGAGTATAATATATTAAATTACACAGCGAAATTTGTTTTGGGGAAAGGGTTGATTACATGGTAAACTGCAATATGAACGAAAAATTCACCGCCGAGGGACTCACCTTCGACGACGTACTTCTTATCCCGTCAAAAAGCGAGATATTGCCAAACGCGGTAAATCTTGAAACGCGTTTGACGAACTCCATCAAGCTGAGAGTTCCGCTTATATCCGCAGCGATGGACACCGTAACCGAATCCGAGCTTGCAATAGCTATCGCACGTGAGGGCGGCATCGGAATCATACACAAAAACATGACCATCGAACAGCAGGTGGATCAGGTTCAGCGAGTAAAGAGAAGCGAAAACGGCGTCATCGTAAACCCGTTCTACCTTTCTCCCGAAAACTACGTATACGAGGCAGAGGCTCTCATGAGCAAGTACCGCATTTCGGGCGTGCCGATCTGCGACGAGACAAAGAAGCTCATCGGAATCATCACAAACCGCGATATGCGCTTCCTCGAAAATCATAACATGATGATAAAAGAGGTAATGACCTGTAAAAACCTCGTTACCGCACCCGTTGGAACCACCCTTTCTCAGGCGCAGGAGATACTCCGCTGCCACAATTCAGCCAAGGATGTCAACGGCAGACTGCTTTGCGGCGCTGCTATCGGCGTTACGGCAGACGTGCTCGAGCGTGCCGAGGGACTGCTCAGCGTCGGAGTTGACGTGCTCAGCATAGATTCCGCTCACGGTCACTCACAGAACATACTTAAATGCATCACGAAGATAAAGGATGCCTTCCCGAACTGCCAGCTCATCGCCGGAAACATAGCAACTCCCGAGGCTGCCGAGGATCTTATCAAAGCAGGCGCGGACGCTATCAAGGTCGGTATCGGCCCCGGCTCCATCTGCACGACCCGTATCGTTGCCGGCATAGGCGTACCGCAGGTAACGGCAATATACGAGGCTGCAAGAGTTGCGGCTAAATACGACATCCCCGTCATCGCTGACGGCGGTATCAAGTTCAGCGGAGATCTTCCCAAGGCTATTGCAGCAGGAGCGGATGCGATAATGATCGGCTCGCTGTTTGCAGGCTGCGAGGAAAGCCCCGGAGAAACCGAGCTTTACCAGGGCAGAAGCTTCAAGGTATACCGCGGAATGGGCTCGCTCGCAGCAATGGAGCGCGGCTCAAAGGACCGCTACTTCCAGGAGGGCAACCGCAAGCTCGTTCCCGAGGGAGTCGAGGGACGCGTACCCTTCAAGGGACCGCTTTCGGATACCGTATTCCAGCTTCTCGGAGGACTTCGTTCGGGTATGGGATATTGCGGCACCGCAACCATTCCGGAGCTTCAGCAGAGAGGCAGATTCATCCGCATAACCAATGCAGGTCTGCGTGAATCTCATCCTCACGATATCAGCATCACAAAGGAAGCGCCGAACTACACCACCCAGGCATAACCTACAAAAGAAGAAATTAAGCGCATCTCGGGAGAGTATTCCCGGGATGCGCTTTTCTTTATATAAATGCTTCGCTTTGTCATGCTTATGCTTCTTTCGAGAAAAGAAAAAGGGGCGTTATGCTCCTTCGGTTGCTATTTTATGTATAACCATATCCATTCAATGACGGAAAGCCACCATTTTCGGAAAACGAAAACCAAAATTGCTATCATAATATAGGGGATAATGCATAGCGGCGTGTCTTGGATGCCGCTAAAAAAACTGTGCAAGCCAGTTCACAATCCCGTTCATATGTCACACTCCTCACTCGCGGCTATGTCTGCGCGTATTAGCTGTTTAATATATCCCGATCTTTTCGGGACGCTGTCAAGCTTGACGATTATATCTTGCTCTGTTCGGGTGATGCAGGGCAACGTGTAGTTTTTGCGGTATTTTGCCGCATAACGAGTATTATGCGCTGTTATCGTCACCATTTGATCGAGTGATAACATTTAGCATCATAGACAGCAGATGCAGCGACGCTATTCGAAATATTATTGCGAGGATTAGAAACAGATCGCCGAACGCCAAGTTTTTTGGGTCGGAAAAAAATCAAGAATTTCCGCAAAGAATTCCATCTTTTATTCCTCCTCACTCGCAGCTATGTCTGCACGTATCAGCCGCTTAATATATCCCGATCTGTTCGGGACACTGTCAAGCTTGGCGATAATGTCCTGCTCTGTTCGCGTGAAGCAGGATAGGGTATAGTTTTTGCGAAATTTTGCCGCATAACGCTCTTGCGACGCGTACTTTTTACTGGTGCTCATGTTTGGATCCCTTTCTGCCGTAAACGGTGTTTATAGATCATGGCTTTTTGTAACGTTCTCTACAAAGCACATTATCTCTTTCTGTGAGCCCTGTCAATAGCTTTTTCTCAAATTGCAGACCGCGAAGGGCTCGGTGTCCCCAAAATGACCCATCGCCTTGAAAACTCGAAAAAAAGCTTGACAAATCCGCGTACACACGCAAAAATATAAAGCAATAGGGGGGGATAAGCTGTGAAAAGACTTATGAGAAAATTTCTATATTGGCTGTCCAATCATTTGTCTTTACTTTGGTTTATAGACATGGCTATTCTTATTATGTCGATGATTATGACGTATCATTTTACACGCGTGGCACCGTTAGGATGGAGACAGCCGATAGCGACTGTGGGAATGGCGTGGGTTGCTGCTTTATTGTCCATGTCTTTTGAGGTTACTATCTCTCAATATTAAAAGATATAACTCGTGAATAAAAATAAAGCTCAAAGGAGATGTTCCCTTGAGCTTTATTTTTATTCGCTTACATTCTGTCTATTGTATCAATGCAGCGCGCTATCGCTTCGCGCTCCTTTTCCCCCGATGCATTGTGCATCATCTCGCGGAGCTGCGCAAAAAAGGCGGAGCCGACACCGGCTTCGCCTTTTTATATTTTGCCATATTATTTTTCTTCCGAATCGCTTCCGCTGTTTTCAGCATCGCTTGAGCCGTCGCCGTTCGGCTTCGTCTCATCCGATGTTCCGGGAGCATCGGCAGCCTCGGGAGGTGTGACCTCAACACGCTTTTCTGCCGCACGGAGCTCGTTTTCCTCACGGCTGCAGCGAAGCTTTTCCTCACGCATCTCCTCAAGCTCCTCGACGGTAGGCTCGCCCTCCATTACAGCATCAAACTGATAGCTTTCCATTATCTCATGCGAGATGAGGTAGTCGGCTATAAAGTTGAGCTTATCGAGATTATCCGAAAGAAGCTGCTTTGCCTTTGCATAAGCGGTCTCGAGGATGGTCTTTATCTCGCGGTCTATCTTTGCCGCCGTATCCTCCGAGTAGTTGCGTGCGGTATTGAAATCACGTCCGAGGAACACCTCGTCGTCGTTATGCTCGCTTCCGTATACGACCGGGCCGAGCTCGTCGCTCATGCCGTATTTGGTAACCATGCTGCGCGCGATCGACGATGCTCTCTGGAGATCGTTCGAAGCGCCCGTGCATATATCCCCTATCACAAGCGACTCCGCAACGCGGCCGCCGAGCAGGGTAACTATCTTGTTCTCCATATGCGTCTTCGAGAGATGATCGCGATCATCCTTCGGCAGCGACATGGTGTATCCGGCAGCCTGACCGCTCGGTATGATAGAGATGTGATGAACGCTCTCATACGGCTCAACCAGCTTGGTCAGCACCGCGTGTCCCGCCTCATGCACGGCGGTTATACGCTTATCCTCGTCGGATATTACCTTCGAGGTCTTTTTGGGACCTGCGATGACCTTAATAAATGCGTCCTCTATCTCATCCATTCCGATGAGCTCCTTGTTGCGCTTTGCGGCAAGCAGAGCCGATTCGTTAAGCAGGTTCGCAAGATCGGCTCCTGTAAAGCCGACCGCGGTCTTTGCTATTACCCCAAAGTCAACCGTCTTTTCGAACGGCTTGTTTTTAGCGTGCACCTTAAGGATAGCCTCTCTGCCGCGCACGTCGGGATAGTTTACCGTAACCTGTCTGTCAAATCTTCCCGGGCGAAGGAGCGCCGGGTCGAGTATATCGGGGCGGTTAGTCGCCGCGATAACGATTATACCCTCATTTGAGCCGAA
>CAZSUR010000036.1:0-710 GCA_964610075.1 uncultured Lachnospiraceae bacterium | reverse complement strand
GTCTGCTCGCGCTCGTCATGTCCGCCGCCGAGGCCTGCGCCTCTGTGACGTCCGACGGCGTCTATCTCATCTATAAAGATTATACTTGCAGGATTCTTCTTTGCGACCTCGAAAAGATCACGCACACGCGACGCTCCGACGCCGACGTAAAGCTCGACGAAATCGGAACCCGATATAGAGTAGAAGGGGACGTTAGCCTCTCCTGCGACCGCCTTTGCCAGAAGCGTTTTACCGGTACCGGGAGGGCCTACAAGCAGCACTCCGTGAGGTATCTTCGCACCGAGCTTCGAGAATCGAGCGGGATTACGCAAGAATTCGACTATCTCGCGAAGCTCCTCCTTCTCCTCGTCGGCTCCGGCAACGTCGTCAAAGTACACCTTCTTCGCCTCATCCGCGCCAAGCTTGGCGCGCGATTTTACAAACGATCCGCTTCTGCCGTTCTTTGTCCCGGTAGTCTGGCGCATCATAAAATACCACATCACCGCAAACAATACCATAAGTATAATGTACGGCAGGAATCTTACCCAATAAGGCATATCTGCAGGCGGCTCGTAATCATACGATTCGATGATGCCCTCCGCCTTTTGCTCTTTTATAAGCTCGCTGAAATCATAGTAGAATATGCTGAAATCCTTAAGCTTATAGGTCAGCTCTCTGTCGTCGTACGTCTCTATAATGATATTATTGCTTCCGTCGACAACAAAGGACTT
>CAZSUR010000035.1:9120-9865 GCA_964610075.1 uncultured Lachnospiraceae bacterium | reverse complement strand
AACTACCGTGCCAACGCGCACGAGCTTCGCCGCATGAATGAGCTGATGAAGCTCAAGCTTACCGAGCTTGACAACATCCTCGACAACGCAAGCAAGCTTATGGCTTCGCTTACCAACTACACCTCACTTTCGGTCAAGCCGAAAAAGAAGGCAACGCTGATGAAGAGCTGCAAGCTTGTTCTGCTCGATTCGCAAAACTTCCTTGTCGTTATGATACTTGACGACGACGAAGTGAAAACGAAGCAGATACGCGTGCGCTATTTCGTCAACGAGAGTATGCTTGCGCGCCTCGAGCCGATACTGAACGAGTTTATCGCCGGCATCCCGTCGGAGCAGATAACGCTTCAGCGGATAATGATGATAGAAAAGCACGCTCCCGATTGCGAGGACATTATCTCGGCGATAATCAAGGCGATATACGAAACGCTGGAGAGCGTTGACGGAGGAAATCTCAAGCTTGAGGGAATGAATCTGCTACTGCAGTATCCCGAGTATTCGGACATGAACAGCTTTAGGAAAATGCTTGACATCCTCGAGAAGAAGGAAAAGCTTATAAGCCTTGTTGAAAATTCTAACAAGGACATGATGAACGTGCTCATCGGCTCGGAGAGCAACGTCGAGGGAATGAACAACACCTCGTTCGTTTTCAAGACGATATCGTCGGGCGGAAAGATCATCGGCACGATAGGCGTAATAGGCCCGTGCAGAATGGACTATACCAACGTTATTTCAACGGTCAACTACC
>CAZSUR010000035.1:7591-9110 GCA_964610075.1 uncultured Lachnospiraceae bacterium | reverse complement strand
GGATTCTATATCCGACGCTGTAAAGAAGCAGTCGGATCCACCGCCGGGGATTGACGGCAAAAATCAGACATAAATCGGAGGAATTATTGACGTGAGCAAAACGGATAAGGATAATATCAAAGAAGCCGAGACGGCTGCCGATAAGGAAAACGTAAAGGACGCGGTGCCCGAGAGCGATACCGACACCGAAAAGTCGAGCGGCTCCGATCAGAAGAAGCTTCGCAGTGAGAATCAGAAGCTTCAAAAGGAGAACGAAAAGTTAAGCGAATCGCTTGCGGCGCTTGAGGAAAAGTACACGCGCATGATAGCGGAGTACGACAACTTCAGAAAGCGCGCGGCAAAGGAGCGCGAGAGCGTATACGCCGATGCTTATGCCGACGTTATAAACGAGCTTCTTCCCGTAAAGGACAATCTTGAGCTTGCGGTGAAATATTCGGAGGCGGATAAGTTCGCCGAGGGCGTTGTTATGACGCTGAACAAGTTCGACGACATACTTGCAAAGATGGATGTCGTGGCCTTCGGTGAGCCGAAGGATGCGTTCGACCCGAATCTTCACAATGCGGTCATGCACGCGGAGGACGATGCGTTCGGTGAGAACGAGATCGCAGAGGTGCTGCTGAAAGGGTATAAAAAGGGCGACCGGGTCATAAGATACGCAATGGTAAAGGTTGCAAACTGATTCGGATAAACCATCTATAAAAAATAAAAATTCACATATAAAAACGGAGGAAAATATCATGGGAAAAATAATAGGCATAGATTTGGGAACGACAAACTCTTGCGTTGCCGTATATGAAGGCGGAGAGCCGATAGTTATAACCAATCCCGAGGGTGCGAGAACAACACCGTCCGTCGTTGCTTTTGCAAAGAACGGAGAGAGAATGGTGGGCCAGGTCGCAAAGCGTCAGGCTATCACCAACCCCGACCGCACCATCATGTCGATAAAGAGAGAGATGGGAACCGATCACAAGGTGGATATCGACGGTAAGTCTTACACACCGCAGGAGATCTCCGCTATGGTGCTCCAGAAGCTCAAAGCGGATGCAGAGGCATATCTCGGAACGCCCGTAACTCAGGCGGTAATAACCGTTCCCGCTTACTTCTCCGACGCACAGCGCCAGGCTACAAAGGACGCCGGAAAGATCGCAGGACTTGAGGTAATGCGTATAATCAACGAGCCTACTGCCGCTGCTCTTGCATACGGCATGGACAAGGAGACCGACCAGAAGGTCATGATCTTCGACCTCGGCGGCGGAACATTCGACGTATCTCTCCTTGAAATAAGCGACGGAGTTTTCGAGGTTCTCGCAACCGCCGGAAACAACCGCCTCGGAGGAGACGACTTCGATAAGAGAGTTATCGACTGGATAGCAGATACCTTCCAGAAGGAAAACGGCATAGATCTGAGATCGGATAAGATGGCGCTCCAGCGCCTGAAGGAGGCTGCAGAGAAGGCGAAGATAGAGCTTTCCGGTATGGCTTCGGCTAACATCAACCTGCCCTTCATCACGGCGGATGC